>JBKJPD010000219.1:0-6128 GCA_046595345.1 Pseudonocardia sp. | reverse complement strand
ATCCAGGAGCTCATCAACAACCTCGCCCAGGAGCACGGCGGCCTGTCGGCCTTCTGCGGCGTCGGCGAGCGCTCGCGCGAGGGCAACGACCTGTGGCTGGAGATGAAGGAGTCGGGCGTCATCGACAAGACGATCCTCGTCTTCGGTCAGATGAACGAGCCACCCGGCGCCCGCATGCGCGTCGCACTCTCGGGGCTGACGATGGCGGAGTACTTCCGCGACGAGGTCGGGCAGGACGTGCTGCTCTTCATCGACAACATCTTCCGCTTCGTGCAGGCCGGCTCCGAGGTCTCGGCGCTGCTCGGCCGGATGCCCTCACAGGTCGGCTACCAGCCGACGCTCGAGACCGAGATGGGCCAGCTGCAGGAGCGCATCACCTCCACGCGCGAGGGCTCGGTCACGTCGATCCAGGCGATCTACGTGCCCGCCGACGACCTCACCGACCCGGCGCCCGCGTCGGTGTTCGCCCACCTCAACGCGACGACGGTGCTGTCGCGGGCGATCTCCGAGAAGGGGATCTACCCCGCCGTCGACCCGCTCGACTCGACGTCGACGATCCTCAAGCCGGACATCCTCGGCGAGGAGCACTTCACGACGGCCAACCGCGTCAAGGAGATCCTGCAGCGCTACAAGGAGCTGCAGGACATCATCGCGATCCTCGGCATCGACGAGCTCTCCGAGGAGGACCGGCAGCTCGTGGGCCGGGCCCGTCGCATCGAGCGCTTCCTGTCGCAGAACCTGCTGGTCGCCCAGCAGTTCACCGGACAGGAAGGCTCGACGGTCCCGCTGAAGGAGACCATCGAGTCGTTCGACAAGATCGCCAAGGGTGACTTCGACGCATACCCGGAGCAGGCCTTCTTCCTCTGCGGTGGTCTCGAGGACCTCGAGCGCAACCGCAAGAAGCTCCAGGGATGACCCGGATGGAGTTGGCATAGTGGCCGAGATGACGGTCGAGCTGGTCGCGGTCGAGCGACGGATCTGGTCGGGCGAGGCGACCTTCGTCTTCGCTCGCACCACGGTCGGGGAAATGGGCATCCTCCCCGGCCACGAGCCCACACTCGCGCAGCTGGAGGAAGCCGGCGTCGTGCGGATCGACGGCACCGGCGGCATCACCACCACGGTGGCCGTGCACGGAGGTTTCCTCTCGGTCACGCCGGAGCTCGTCACGATCCTGGCCGAGTCCGCCGAGGTCTCCACGGAGATCGACGTGGCACGGGCGAAGGCGGCGCTCGAGCGCGCCGACACGTCCGATCCCGACGGTGCACTGGCCGCCGCCCGCGCTGAGGCGCGGCTGAAAGCCGCCGGCGCGGCGGAGTAGCTGAGGCCGCAGTGGGGGAAATGACGCTCGTCGTCAGCATCCTGCTGCTGGTCGCCTGCCTCGGGCTGGGGTATCTGGCCTTCCGGCGGGTGCGGCTCATGCGGGGCGGCGGTGTGGACGTATGTCTGCGCCGCCGCCCCGCAGCCGTTACCAAGGCCCCATCGGCGGGCTGGCACTTCGGCGTGGGGCGATACCGCGACAACGAGCTCGCCTGGTTCCGGCTCACATCATTCCGGCCGGGTGCCTCGGTGGTGCTGTACCGGACGGAACTGGAGATCGTGAACCGGCGCGCCCCCACCGCCGCGGAGACCTACGAGATCCCGCACGCCGCTTCGGTGCTGCTGTGCGTGGTCCGCGGGGTGGAGTTCGAGCTCGCGATGTCCCCCGGAGTGCTCATGGGCTTCCTGTCGTGGCTGGAAGCCTCCCCGCCCGGCCGGAGTACTGGCTACCGTCAGGCCTCGTGACGCCCCGCGCGTCAGGGGGTTTTCGGGCCGCCGGGGTGCCACAGGACGTCGCCCCCGGGGTTCGCCACCCGGCCCAGGATGAACAACAGGTCGCTCAGGCGGTTGAGGTACTTCGCCGTCAGCGGGTTGGTGCGCTCCGCGTCGACCTCCAGTAACGCCCAGACCGACCGCTCGGCGCGCCGGGTGACTGTCCGGGCGACGTGCAGGAACGCCCCGCCGGGCGTTCCGCCGGGCAGGATGAACGAGTCGAGCTTCGGCAGTCCCTCGTTGAACTCGTCGCACCAGCCTTCGAGGCGCGTGACGTAGTGCTCCGTGACACGCAGTGGGGGGTACTGCGGCTGGATGGGATCGTCCGGGCGAACGATCGGCGTGCACAGGTCGGCGCCGACGTCGAACAGATCGTTCTGGATCTGCCGCAGGGGTGCCAACAACGCATCGGCCAGCCCACCCACCGTGACGGCGACGCCCAGCGCCGCGTTTGTCTCGTCGGTGTCGGCGTAGGCGGCCAGCCGTACGTCGGTCTTGGGGACGCGGCTGAAGTCGCCGAGCGCGGTGGTGCCGTCGTCGCCGGTTCTGGTGTAAATCCTGGTCAGGTGCACAGCCATGCGGTGACGGTAACCGGTGGGGGTGCGGCCGGGGGACGGTGCCATGCGCTCCGCTAGCGTCGACGCCCGTGGCCGAGCATTTCGCAGTGAGCGGCGGCGCCCGGCTGGTGGGCACCGTCGACGTCGTCGGGGCGAAGAACAGCGTGTTGAAGCTGATGGCTGCCGCGCTGCTGGCCGAGGGCACGACGACGCTCACGAACTGCCCGGAGATCCTCGACGTCCCGCTGATGGCCGACGTGCTGCGCAGCCTGGGCTGTGCGGTCGTGGTCGACCACGACACCGTCACGATCGACGTGCCGGCCGAGCCGGGTGCGCAGGCGGACTACCGGTCGGTGTCCAAGCTGCGCGCATCGGTGTGTGTGCTGGGACCGCTGGTGGCCCGCTGCCGTCGCGCGGTCGTGCCGCTCCCGGGCGGGGACGCGATCGGCTCGCGGCCCCTCGACATGCACCAGGCCGGGCTGCGCAAGCTCGGCGCCACCACCGAGATCGCGCATGGGCGGGTCGTCGCGAGCGTCGAGGTGTTGCGCGGCGCCCAGATCTGGCTCGACTTCCCCAGCGTCGGCGCGACCGAGAACATCCTGATGGCCGCGGTACTGGCCGAGGGCACCACAGTGATCGACAACGCCGCGCGCGAGCCGGAGATCGTCGACCTCTGCCTGATGCTGCAGCAGATGGGCGCCAAGGTCGACGGGATCGGATCCTCCACTCTCACGGTGCACGGCGTCACCGGGCTGCAGCCGACGGAGCACCGGGTGATCGGTGACCGGATCGTGGCTGCCACCTGGGCGTTCGCCGCGGTGATGACGCGCGGCGAGGTGACCGTTCGGGGAGTCGACGCGCATCACCTCGACCTGGTGCTCGACAAGCTGCGCAGCGCGGGGGCCCGCACGGTCATCCGCGCCGACGATTTCACGATCACGATGGAGGGCAGGCCGCGTGCCGTCGACTTCGTGACGCTGCCCTACCCGGGTTTCGCCACAGACCTGCAGCCGATGGCGATCGCGCTGTCCGCCGTCGCCGACGGCACCTCGATGATTACCGAGAACGTGTTCGAGTCCCGGTTCCGGTTCGTCGACGAGATGGTCCGGCTCGGCGCCGACGCGCGCACCGACGGGCACCACGCCGTCGTCCGCGGCGTCGAGCGGCTCTCCAGCGCCCCGGTCTGGGCCAGCGACATCCGGGCAGGCGCCGGGCTGGTGCTCGCGGCGCTGTGCGCGGACGGCGCCACGGAGGTCTGGGACATCGAGCACATCGACCGCGGCTACCCGCGATTCGTGCAGAACCTGCGCGATCTGGGTGCCGACATCGCCAGGGTGAGCGCCGAGCCGGAGCGCTGAGGACGCGCCGACCCCTGCCTGGGCCGAATGGAGCACCAGCGGCTGCGGTGGACGGGCTTCCGTGTCACGGTGCCGTCCCCGCCCAAGGAGGCTCCCTATGACCAGCGCTGCACGGTCTGCCAACGAGTCTGCGAAGGACGTCGCCCGCAGCCGTCCCGTCAAGATCGGCGCGCGGGTCGGCATCCTTGCCTACGGGTTGACCCACATCCTGATCGCCGGGCTTGCCCTGCAGGTCGCGTTCGGCCAGGGCGGGGAGAAAGCGGACCAGAGCGGCGCCTTCCAGGCCATCGCGCAGCAGCCGTTCGGGCGGGTGCTGCTCTGGGTGCTCGTGGTGGGGTTCGTCGCGGTGGCGCTGTGGCGGCTCGAGCTGACGATCTGGGGCTACAGCTACGTGTCCGATCGCGCGAAGTTCATCCGCAAGCGGGTGACGAGCGGGGCCAAGGTGCTGGTCTTCGTCGTGCTTGCCGTCCTGGCCGGGGGGATCGCCGTGGGCGGCGGAGGCGGCGGCGGGCAACAGACTGCGACCGCCGACGTGTTCGGTCTGCCGGGTGGGCAGTTCATCGTCGGGGCCATCGGGATCGGGATCCTGGCCGTGGGTGTGGTGAAGGCCGTCGAGGGCTGGCGGAAGAAGTTCCTCGACGACATGGACGTTCCGTCGGACCGTCGGGCCCGCGAGGTCCTCGGGCGGCTCGGTCAAATCGGCTCTGTCGCGAAGGGCGTGTCCATCGGGCTGATCGGAGTGCTCGTCGTGGTCGCCGCCATCCGGTTCCGCCCGGACGAGGCGACCGGGCTCGACGCCGCGCTCAAGGGTCTCGCCGGGCAGCCGTTCGGGCCGTATCTGCTCATCGCGGTGGCGCTCGGGCTGGGCGCCTACGGGGTCTTCTGCTTCTTCGACGCGCGCTACCACCGGGTGTGACGCGGGGGCCCCGACTCGCGCGCACGCAGGGCCCGACTCGCGGGGACGTAGGGCCCGACTCGCGGGGACGCAGGGCCCGACTCGCGGGTCAGTCCTGGGCGCTGCGGCTCAGGACCACGCGGGCGTCGATCAGGTCGGCGGGGAAGACCAGCAGGCGGTAGCCGCCGCCGGCGTGGCCGATCGTCGCGCGGATGCCCGCGGCGAGCAGGCGCGAGCGGAGGATCTGGGCAGCCTGCTCCGTGGGCACCCGGGTGACCTCCTCGAGCAGGCCGTCTCCGGTGGGATCGTCGGGATCGTGGATGCGGGGGCCCGGCTGATTGCTGCCCGTGCCGAACGTCCAACGCAGGGCGACGATCATGCCGCCCATCATCAGCAGCGCGCCGATGAGGGCGAACAGCGGCGTTGTCTGCTCGGGCACCCACCCATTGTCCGCCAGTACCGCCTGGTGCGCGCGGGGTGTGCGCCGGGGCGGGTGTGACGGTTGCCGTGCGGCCCGGCCCGGCCGGCTTGGCGCAGTAGAGTGATGCGATTCCCGGTGGCCCGATCCAGGATTGCGGAGGTGCTCGGTGCCGTACCCGACCGACCGTGAGCGCGACCGGCCGTGGGTGATCCGCACCTACGCGGGTCACTCCTCGGCCGCGAAGTCGAACGCGCTCTTCCGGCGCAACCTGGCCAAGGGGCAGACGGGTCTCTCGGTGGCGTTCGACCTGCCCACCCAGACCGGCTACGACCCCGACGACGAGCTTGCGAAGGGCGAGGTCGGCAAGGTGGGCGTGCCGGTCAGCCACATCGGCGACATGCGGACGCTGTTCGAGGGCATCCCGCTGGCGCAGGCCAACACGTCGATGACGATCAACGCTCCCGCGATGTACCTGCTCGCGCTCTACGTCGCGGTCGCCGACGAGAACGGCGCGCCCCGCGCCACGCTGGCAGGCACCACGCAGAACGACATCGTCAAGGAGTACCTCTCCCGCGGTACCTACGTGTTCCCGCCCGCGCCGAGCATGCGGCTGATCACCGACATGGTGGCGTGGTCGGTCGCCGAGATCCCCACGTGGAACCCGATCAATATCTGCAGTTATCACCTGCAGGAGGCCGGCGCGACTCCCGCGCAGGAGTTGGCCTACGCGCTGTCCACCGCCATCGCCGTACTGGACTCGGTACGCGACTCCGGCCAGGTGCCCCCCTCCAAGTTCGGCGACGTGGTCGCGCGCATCTCCTTCTTCGTCAACGCCGGCCTGCGTTTCGTCGAGGAGATGTGCAAGATGCGCGCCTTCGGGCAGCTCTGGGACGAGATCACGAAGACGCGCTACGGCGTCGAGGACGCCAAGCAGCGCCGGCTGCGCTACGGCGTGCAGGTCAACTCCCTCGGTCTGACCGAGGCGCAGCCGGAGAACAACGTGCAGCGCATCGTGCTGGAGATGCTCGGCGTGACGCTGTCCAAGGATGCCCGCGCCCGCGCCGTCCAACTGCCGGCGTGGAACGAGG
>JBKJPD010000072.1:0-3321 GCA_046595345.1 Pseudonocardia sp. | reverse complement strand
GTACTTGATGACGCCGCGGATGTTCTTGCCGTCATGCAGGTCCTGGTAGCCCTGGCCGATCTCGTCGAGCGTGTAGGTCTTCGTCACCAGCTCGTCGAGCTTGGGCACGCCCTCGCGGTAGAGCTGCAGCTGGCGCAGGATGTCCCAGTTCGGGTTGCTCGCGCCGAACAGGGCGCCCTGGATGCGCTTCTGGAACAGCGTGATGTCGGCGAGCGAGACGGGCAGCGGCGTGGTGTCGGCGATGTTGCCCAGCGCGGTGACCACGACGGTGCCGGCCTTGCGGATGGACGCCATCGCCTGCCCGACGTGCTCGGGCTTGACGACCCCGACGGTGATGATCGCGGAGTCCGCGCCCTGACCGTTGGTGAACTGTCTGGCCAGCTCGGTGGCCTCCTCCATCGACTCGACGGCGTGCGTGGCGCCGAGCTCCTGGGCCTTCTCGCGCTTGAAGGCCACCGGGTCGACGGCGATGACGTTGGAGGCGCCGGCGTGCGCCGCGCCCTGGACCGCGTTGATGCCGATACCGCCGATGCCCATGACGATCACGGTGTGGCCGGGCTGGACCTGGGCGGAGTTGACCGCCGAACCCCAGCCGGTACCGACGCCGCAACCGACGAGGCAGGCGACCTCGAGCGGAATGTCGTCGGGGACCTTCACGGCGGAGTCGGCCGACACGGTGGTGGTCTCGAGGAACGTCGAGATGCCGCACATCTGGCCGACCGGCGTGTTGGTGCCGGCGAGCTTGAGGCGGAAGTCGGTGGGGTCCTCCCAGCGGGAACCGGCGAGCAGGCCGGCACCGAGGTCGCAGAGGTTCTGCATGCCGGAGGCACACCAGCGGCAGTGGCCGCAGGAGGGCAGGAACAAGAAGACGACGTGGTCGCCCTCCTTGAGCCCCTTGGAGTTGACACCGGCCTTGGTGACGATTCCGGCGCCCTCGTGACCGCCGGCGAACGGGTAGACACCCACCGGGATGTCACCGGTGGCGATGTGGTCGTCGGAGTGGCACATGCCCGACGCAACGAGCTTGACCTGGATCTCACCGTCGCGCGGGTCGTCCACCTCCAGGTCCACGACCTCATACGTGCCCGGCGCCTGCCGGATGATCGCTCCACGGGTCTGCATTCCAGTGTTCTCCTTTGAACGGTGCTGGCACGCCCGCGGGATCCGCCCCACGCGACGAACACTGTTCATAGCAGGATCTGCATGCGTCTGCGAAGGTCCGCTGCCTCAATTCATCAACGTGTGCGTTGACCATTCGCAATCTGCTACGTATCGTTGACGGTCCGTGATCAAGCTGTAGAGTTCGGCGACCCGACCGACAGCCCCATCAACTGCGCCGGAGCGTCCCGATGACGGAATCGTTCAACGCCGCCGCATATCTCACCGAGCGCCGCGTCGCCGCAGGCGACGCCGACCGGGTGGCCCTGCGGAGCCCGCGCGGCCCCGTCACCTACGGCGTGCTGACCGACGAGGTCCGCCGCGTCGCCGCCGGGCTCGTCGCGATCGGGGTCCGCCCCGAGGAGCGTGTCCTGCTCTGCATGGTCGACGACGTCGAGCTCGCCACCGGCATCCTCGCCGCGATGTACGTCGGGGCGGTCGCCGTGCCCTCCTCGACCATGCTCACCGGCGGTGAGCTGGCCAAACTCGTGATCGACTCGCGGGCCCGGGTGCTGTTGGGCAGTGCCGAGTTCGCCGCCTCCGTGACGCCGGCCGCGGCCGGCGCACCGGACCTGCGCCACCTCGTCCTGACGGGCGGCACGGCCCCGGAGATCGCCGGCGTCACCTGCCTGACCTGGGACGCGCTGCGCAGCGGCGAGCCGCTCACCGCGCCCTACGCTACGTGGGACGAGTCGCCGGCGCTGTGGCTCTACACGTCGGGTACGACCGGCACCCCGAAGGGTGCGATGCACCGCCACACCGACATCCGGTTCGTCTGCGAGACCTACGGCGCACAGGTGCTGGGCATGTCCGCGGACGACGTGTGCCTCTCGGCCGCCAAGCTGTTCTTCGCCTACGGCATCGGCAACTCGCTGTTCTTCCCGCTGTCCGTGGGCGCGTGCGCGGTGCTGGAACCCGGTCGCCCCAACCCCCTGCTGTTCGCCGGTCGCATCGCCGAGCACGGCGTCACGCTGTTCTTCGGCGGCCCGAGCTTCTGGGGCCCGCTGATGGCTGCGGACCTTCCGCCGTCCACGTTCGCGACCGTCCGCAACGGGGTGTCTGCGGGCGAGGCGCTGCCGGCGCGGATGTTCCACGGGGTCAGGGAGCAGTACGGCTTCGAGATCCTCGACGGCATCGGCTCCACCGAGGCGCTGCACATCTTCATCTCCAACATCACCGGCAAGGTCGTGCCGGGCAGTTCCGGCTACCCGGTGCCCGGTTACCGGGTGGAGCTACGCCGAGCCGACGGCAGCGTGATCGTGGGCGCGGGCGAGCCGGGGATGCTGTTCGTCGCGGGCGACTCGATCTGCACCGGCTACTGGTGCCGCACCGAGGTCAACCGCGCGATCTTCCAGGGCGAGTGGATGCGCACCGGCGACCAGTACGTGCGCAGCGAGGACGGCAGCTACAGCTGCCTCGGACGTGCCGACGACGTGCTCAAGGTCGGCGGCATCTGGGTGAGCCCCACCGAGGTGGAGACCCGCCTGCTGGAGCACCCCGGGCTCGCCGAGGCGGTGGTGGTCGGCGTGCCCGACGCCGACGGGCTCGACAAGCCGGTGGCCTTCGTCGTAGCGCGACCGGGCGTCACGATCGACCCCGACGAGATCATCGCGTTCTGCCGGGCAGGGCTCGCGTCGTTCAAGCGGCCGCGGCTCGTCATCGAGGTGAGCGAGCTGCCCAAGACCGCCACCGGCAAGATTCAGCGCTACCGGTTACGCAAGCTCGCCACGGCCCCCGAAGCACCGGTCGCGACCACGCCGGCCGATGTCTCGGACGCCCAGACCTGACACTGCGCGCGGCGGGCACCGGATGACCCGCTCGGCGAGGCCCGGATGGGAAGGCGGCGGGCACCTCGGCGTCACACCAACGTTCTACACCGCTATGACGACACGCCATTATGTTGTAGAGTGATAATCAGCCTACCGCGCCCTGCGCATGGAGGATCACTGATGATCACTACCTCGGAACCGGCCCCGGCGAAGCCGGTTTCGACCGATCCCGACGAGAACGCGATCCCGAGGGTCTCGTTCGACACCGAGCCTGCGTCGTACAGGCACTGGAAGCTCGACGTCGACGGCCCCGTAGCCACGCTGCGGCTCGACATCGAGCTTCCAGTGCCTGTACGACGCAGGCTCGGTGTCGAACGAGACCCTCGGGATCGCG
>JBKJPD010000044.1:0-10549 GCA_046595345.1 Pseudonocardia sp. | reverse complement strand
ACTGGTCGTGGTCAATGAGTCGAACTTCGGCGTGGAGGCGATCTTGGCGACATTTCCTCCACAGGGCGGACTGTCGTCTTCGGTCCACTTTCCGGTACCGCTGCTGAGCTGGCTCATCATCGTCGCAGCGACGCCACCCTGCCCATAGTAATTTCCGCCGCAACTGGTGTCGAAGTACAGGCCGGTACGTCCGGGCTGCGCACCTGCGAAGTCGATACCATCATGGATCACTGTGGTTCGCGGGCCGTTGCCGCCGCTGTGGGCGATCGGGTCGGTGCCCACCAATACCCGGTTGCCCGCGCTGGTGTTCACTGCGGTCCCCATCACCACGGGGGCCCAGGTCGACTCATTCGACATGAAGGAGAAGGCGATCGGTCCGCAGGTCGGATCACCGGCGATGAGTACCTGATACTGCGCGAACTGGGCCTGGGTCATGCTGTCCCATTTAGCCCCGCTGACGGTGTCGACGCTGAATCCCGCCGCCCCGGCGAAGAGGGCCTCGGCGCTCGCCGCCCCCCCGGACACAGTGTCACTGTTGATCAATGCTTTCGGTGTCGCCGCGTACGCGGTGGCCGGAATCACCGCCGCTGAGAGGGTCAGGAGGAGCGCGGTGAGTACCACCATGCCCGCCCGTCTTCTACTACCTGTTACCACCATGAAGTCTCCTAGGAAAGAGCGTGTGGATACCCACTCGGGGGTATGTCACGACTGTCTGTCGCGGTGGTCGGCGGCGCTGACCACCGTCTTTTGACGGTGCGGCGATTTGTCGGCATGAATCCCGCGCTACCGTCTGATGAACAGGAGGTATATTGGAGCGCCCTGTCGGTATCGCCCGATTTCGGCGTGTTCATGCCATTCGGGAGCCGGGTGCGATTTTGGGGTGGGTCCCCTCTCTGGTGGCGGCCATCGCGTTAGTCGGTTAGCCGCACGTATGCGTTACAGCGGTCACACGATTGGCTGCACTGAGTGAGTGATGCGCGCCGGGACTCTCCGTCGATCGAGTCTTTGATCCTGCGAGTTCGGTAGGGGCAGAATGCCCGCCGCGTGTGTAATGCCTATTTTGTCTGATCGGGGGGGAATCTCCCAGAGAATCGCTGAATGCCTGCATCGCACGTTCGCAGGGCCGCAAAAGGGTAACCATTCGGGTCCGGGTTCGCCGATCTTGCGGCGTGTCGTTGCGTGGCCTGGGGCCGCCGGTGTGCTGATCATGTGCGGTGTCCGGGTCAGAGCGGCCGTCGCGCGAGGAGCTCCTCGCGCTGATCGACTCGCCGACCCGGATGATCGAGAAGCTCACGGCCCGGATCGCGGAGTTGGAGCGGCAGCTGGGCCGCAACTCGCGCAACTCCTCGCAGCCGCCCTCTGCTGATGGGGCCGCCGTACCGCCCTCCCGTGCGACACGGTGTCGCGGCGGTCGCCGTCCGGGCAAGCAGCCCGGCGCGGGCGGGTCCGCGCTGTTCCTGACCAGCGACCCCTACGAGATCGTCGATCACGTGCCCGGCGTGTGCGGTGGTCGCGGCGGTGATCTCGCCGATGCGATCGCGGCGGGGGCCGCGCCGGTCAGCGTCGGCGCGGCGGCGGTGTACTGGCCGAACCTGCGCGCGCTCGTGGTGTATCCGCTGGTGTTCCAGCAACGGCGCCCGGTGGTGGCTGCACGTCGCTTCCACCCCGATGCTGACCGCCTACCCCCAGGCCAGACATGCACTGTGCTGCGCGCACCCGGCCGCCCACCAGCAACGTCCGGCCACCCCACCCGAGATCGCTGATCGGTTGCTCGACTCGTGGCGCCACGCGCTACTGGTCGGGCTCGCCGAACACCGCCGCGTCCCGGGACAGCGCCAGACCAAGACCCGCAACCTGCTGATGCGCCTGCGCGACCGCGACCACCAGGTGCTGCTGTTCGCGCGCGAACCGAGCGTTCCGTTCACCGACAACCAGGCCGAACGCGACATTCGCCCCATCAAGACCCAGCTCAAGATCAGCGGCTACCACCGCGCCGAGGTCACAGGGAAGGCCTGGCTCCGCATCCGCGGCTACATCTCCACCGTGCGCAAACACGGCGGAGATGTCCTCGATGCGCTCCGTGACGCCATCACAGGCGACCCCTGGAAACCGCCCGCGACCTGCTGACCTGAATGGTTACACGGACACGCCCGGGCGGACTGGAGTGGGTGGAGCGGGTGAGGCGTCCGGCGCACGAGCCATCCGCTGCACATACGGCGTGGGGCCCGACCGTCCGGCCTGTTCGGCGGCCGGACCGTGACGGTCCTGAGTAGGCTCCGGCGGACATACCCACTCAAACACGGGAGGGTGGCGACCGTATGAGGTCCGCTGTCGTCGCGCTCATCGCCGCCGGGTTGGTGGCGCTCATCGGTTGCGGGTCAGGCAATTCCGCGCTGTCGGCGACGCCGAGTGTTGCCGCCTCCACCGCCTCCACCGCCGCGCAGCCGAGCATGGTGGGCGGGACCGGTACTGCGTCACCCACCCCATCGCATACTGCTGCTCCGGCGCAGCCGGTGTCCGTGCGCGGGGTGGTCCACGCCGGGGCCCGGCCGGGATGCGACACCCTCCTCGCCGACGACGGCACGCACTACCTGCTGCTCGAGGTCACCGACCCGCCGCGCGGGGTCCCGGTCGAGGTGACCGGGTTCCCCGACGCGGCGCTGGTCAGTTATTGCAACAGCGGGCTGCCGCTGCACGTGCAGCGGATCAGCCGACGGTGAGCGCGGTGTCGTCCACGACGAAGGACGTCTGGAGCGAGCCGTCCTCCGCCCCGGTGAACTTCAGCGTGACGGTCTGACCAGCGAAGCCCGCCACGTTGAATGTCTTCTGGACATACCCGGTGGACTTGTTCAGGTTGGAGTAGGTGGCCAGCGTCGTGGTCCCGAGTGTCGCCGTGAGCTTGTCGTACTGGGTGGTTGTGGTGGTCTCCGCGGAGTCGACGTGCAGCCAGAACGACAGCGTGTAGGTCGAGCAGCCGGCGGGGATGGTCACCGACTGCGACAACGTGTCCGTGTGGGCGCTGCCGTATCCGTCGAGCCAGGCGTTCCACGATCCTGAACGGGGCGGCTGGGCACTGCCAGGCTGCCCGATCACCCCGCCGGTGGCGGTCCAGGTGCTCGCGCCGGACTCGAATCCGGGGTTGGCCAGCTTCTGCCCGGCGCCCGCGCACCCGGTCGCCGCGGTGATCGTCCAGGTGAACGACGTGTTTCCCGTCGCGTTGGCGGCGTCGGTCGCGGTCACAGTCGCAGTGGATGTGCCCGCGGTCGTCTGCGTGCCGGAGATCAGACCCGACGTCGAGTTGATCGCGAGCCCGGTCGGCAGGCCGGTCGCGGTCCAGGTGTACGGGGTGGTGCCTCCGGAAGCGGACATCTGCAGGCTGGTCGCCGCACCTGCGGTGCTTGTCCGGGTGCCCGGGTTGGCTACCGACACAGCGGTGGCGGGTGCCCGGGTGAACGCCGAGGTGCCGTTCGGGGTACCGAGTCCGGTCGGTCCGTCGTACCCGGCGCCAGCGGTGCACAGCGGCGCACCGCAGGTGCCGTTGGTGCCGCTGGTGACGTCGTTGAGGGCGCTGGGACGGCTGTACGGGTAGCTGTTGGGCGAGTCGGTGGCGCCCGGGTTACCGGCCAGTGCGTACACCGCGGCGATCATCGGTGCGGCCGCGCTGGTACCGCCGTAGACCGCCCAGCCGCTGCCACCGAAGGTCTGGTAGACCGCGACCCCGGTCTGCGGGTCGGCCACCGCGGCGACGTCGGCTTCCGCCCGCTTGGCGCACCCGGTGGCCAGCCCGACCTGGAAGGCCGGCTTGGCCACCGAGCTGGAGCACCCCGAGCCCGCGCTGCTCCAGGCGGTCTCCGACCAGCCCCGGGCGCTGTTGTCGCGGACCAGTGAGGTCCCCCCGACCGCCGTCACTCCCTTGCCCGACGCGGGATAGGAGACCCCGAACCCGCTGTCCCCGCTGCTGGCGGTGATCACAACGCCGGGGTGGTTGTAGAACGACGTGTCGGAGCTGTTCTCGGTGCCGGTCTCCGCGCCGCCGTAGCTGTTGGACACGAACTTCGCGCCCAGACCCACGGCTGTGTTCAGCGAAGCGCCAAGATCGGCGACGGTCGGCTGCCTCGCTTCGACCAGCAGGATGTTGCAGGCTGGGCAGATCGCGGACACCATGTCGAGGTCGAGGGAGATCTCGCCGGCCCAACCCGTGTCGGTCGCCGGCAGGGGGCCGGCCTGGCCGCTCTGGTTGACTTTGCGGAAGCAGCCGTTGGCGGTGGTACACGCCGGAAGCCCGAAAGTGGACCGGTAGACGGCGAGATCGGACTCGGCGTTCGGGTTGTCGAAAGCGTCGATGACGGCCACGGTCATCGCGGCGCTGCCGGTGCTGGTGAGGTTGTAGGCGCTACGCAGATCGGCCGGTCCGAACCCGTTGGGCACCACGTTGGCGGCGAGCGCGGGTTGGATCGTGTCGGTCTGCCGGATCGCGAGGCAGGCCAGTCGTCCTCCGTTGTCGGGGCACACCCGTGCGGTCGGATGCCGGGCGGCGGGGGCAGCGGCCGAAGCGGGCTGCCCGAGGACGGCCATGCCTGCGGTCAGGGCGAGCACGACGAATCCGGTCAGGAACTTGCGCATCACTGTGCTCCACGAGGACGAGATCCAGGACGGGGGGCGGGAACCTGCTCACCGGCCAGGCCTCCACACGGTCCTGGTAGTGCGGGTCCCGGTCTGATCCTCGGTCAGGACGGTGTCAGCGTTACGCCGAACCGCGCAGTGCGAAAATGATGCCGGGGACGGGCGGAGGGTGATGGCCGGCATGGTTGTTGATCATGCCGACTCCGGTCAGCTCCAGCGGAACACCCATACGGCGGTGCGGTGACGGTTCATACCCGCTTCCGCACTCCTTGCACGGTCACCAGCACCAGCGACAGCGTGATGACGGCCTCGGCCCAGAAGAAGGCGGAGTAGTCGATCAGTGATCCGATCGGCGGCAGCCCAGGTGCGGAGTTGCGGAAGCCGACCAGCGCGAACAGGGTGGCCGCCATCCATCCCATCGCGGGCCAGACCAGGCCCAGCCGGTGCCGGACGATGTGCACTGCGCCCGCGAGTACCGACAGGCCCAGCGCCCACATGACGATCACCTGGAACCACGCCAGTATGTAGGTACTGCGTGACCGGTTCACCTGCAACTCGGCCACCACGTACCCGTCGCCAACCTGGTTGGCCATCGGGCGGGAGACGAAACCGGGGTCGTGATCGGTGACGGTCAGCTGCACCGGGACCGGTGAGCCCGCTGCGTCGAGGCCGAGGTAGAGGTCGGTGTTGTAGGTGTCGAACGGGTAGAACGAGACCACCCCGTCCAACGGCACCCGCAACTCCCTGGCCGTGATCCGGTCGTGTGCCTTGAACGTCAGTGGCGCCGTGATCAGCGACGACGTGTCCAGCACCAGGTCCTTGCTGGGCTGTGTCGGATCACCGGCGTCGGTGTAGGAGCCCGCGGGGATCACGAGGACCTGCAGCACCATCTCGCGGGCCGCCGGCTCGATCCGCTGCACTGTCACCTGGACGGTCACCGAGTCGGTTGCCGGTGCGTTGTCCGCGATCGTGTACTCGACGTTGCGGCTGCTGAACTCGCCGAAGAACCCGAGCGCGCCGATCGCGACCGCGACCGCGACACCGAGGGGCGTCGCGATGTAGGGCCACCAGCGACGTGGGGCCGTGGACGTGGACGCCGGCTCGGACATGCGGTGATCTTGCACCAGCGATCGGACCATTCGTGTGTGCGGGTCGCGGTCACCGCCAGGATCGCGACCGGCGCGATGGTCACCTGCTGTGGTGCGGGTCCCCCTCCCGGCAACGGCCCGGCCGGTCTGCCACTCTTGAGGGAGTTCCCCGTCGCCGGGCGGGTGCCCGGCGACCGATAGGACAGCACGTGGACCTCGTGGGCGTGTGCAACGCGGCCCTGCACAGCGTCTGGCTGCTGCCGATGCTCGTGGTGCTGATCGCCGCCGACGGCCCGGTCCCGATGCTGCCCAGCGAGACGCTGCTGATGTCGGCGTCCGCCGTCAGGTTCGGCGAGCACGGCGCCGGTGCCGTGCTCGGGCTGTTCCTGGTGGCGATCCTCGGCTCGGTTCTCGGGGATCTTCTGGTCTTCGGTCTCGGTCGATCCTCGCACCGATTCCTCGCGCGCTCGTTCGACGCGAACTGCGGGCTGTCGGCGTGGGTGCGCCAGCACCTGCTGCTGCGCCCTGGTATCGCGCTTGTCGGGGCCCGGTTCGTCCCGGGCGGGCGGCTCGTGAGCTGTGCCGCTGCGGGACTGTACGGGCTCCCACTGCACCGGTTCCTGCCCTGGACGGTGATCAGTTCGGTGGCCTGGTCGGTCTACATGCTGATGATCGGGATGGCCCTCGGCCCGCTGACGGGGGGGAACCCGTTGCTCAGCCTGCTTGCCGGGGCGGTGATGGCGGTTCTCACCGCCGGCGCGTTCGCGCTGGCCCGCCTGGTCAGGGCCCGCCATGCGCCGTCGCCGGTCGGCCTCGTGCCTCATCCCGAAACTGCGGGCTGACGACGTTCGTCCGGCGGGGCATACTCCGCGCATGCAGGATCAGAGATGGGCAGCCGACGTCGGCGAGAAGAACGCGATCTGGTTGGCGACCGAGAGTCGCACCGCGGGACTGGCCCGCGAATACCGTCCCCGAGACCTCGGCGGCGGTCAGATCGAGTGGAGCACGCTCGCGCTGGGTGCCGCGCGGGAACTCGGCGAGGAGGAGGACGGCTTTCTCACCGAGGACGGTGAGGGACTGCGGGTCTGGATCGGGGAAGATGCCTTCGAACTGATCCTCGCGGAGTGAGCTGAGGCAGCAGACCCGGGCGAATCGACCGGCGTCGGCGGGGGCTCCCCTGTTCCGCCGACGCCGTCATACATGTCAACGGCTTCCGGGCTTCGGGGTTTCGGCATTTTTCAGCGCTCCGTCGAACGGGGAACCACGGGCGGTGACCGGTCGATCACCGGTTGCCTGATCAACATCCACAGCCGGGCGATCGGCGGTTACCGACCGGCGCCCCGTGGGTGAGTCGAGGCAACGGCGTGACCGGTGAAGTGCAGGATTCGGCGCCAGGCGTCGTCGCACACCTCGCTCCAGTCCGGGTAGGCCCGGTCGAAGAACGAATGCGGCGCGCCCGCGTAGGTGTGCATCTCGTGCTCGACCCCCGCGGCGGTCAGTTCGGCGTCGAACGCGGCAGAGTCCTCGGCTGAGGTGGCGACGTCGTCCCCCGCGACGAGCAGCAGCAACGGCACGCGCATGTCGGCGACCACGTCGCGCACCCGCCTGGGCTGACCGTAGAAGCCGATCGCACCGGCCAGATCGACCGCGCTCGCGGAGAGTCGCCACGACATGCTGCCGCCGAAGCAGAAGCCGACGGTGAACAGCGGTCCGGTGCAACCCTGGTCGGCGAGATGCGACGCGGCGACGGTGACGTCGGCGGCCACGTTCGCCGGGTCGACCTTCTCCAGGTGGGGCTGCCAGGCGAACTCCGCGCCGCGGTCGTCGCCGTCGGCGGTGCGGCCGAACCAGTCGATCGCGACCGCGTCGAACCCGGCCTCGGCGAACCGCACCGCGAGATCGCGGTAGTAGGGATGCAGCCCGCGGACGTCGGGCAGGATCACCACCCGCCCGCGGGACGCGCCCTTCGGGCGGGCGACGTGGGCGAGCAGCGGATTGCCGTCGGTGGACCGCAGGGCGACGGGTCCGGCCTCGGTGACCTCGCCGGGCTCGGGCGGAGCGGGCGGGCGGCTATCGGTGCTGTGACACATGGTTCGTTTCTACACCGGTCCGGCGCGCAGCCGCCGCAGGCGCAGGGCCAGTTGCACCTCCAGAGCTCGGTCCGGGTGGATCCAGTCGGCTCCGAGCAGCGACGCCACTCGCTCCAGGCGCTGCGTCACTGTGTTGACGTGCACGTGCAATTCACCCGCCGTATGCCGGGGGCTGCGGGCTGCGGCGAAATACGTCTCCAGGGTGCCGAGCAGGTCGCTGCCGCGGCGGGCGTCGTAGTCGGCCACCGGGGCCAGTACGCGGTCCAGATACCGGTCCACGCCTGCCTGGTCGCCCGCTACCAGCCCGGCGAACCCGAGGTCCTGCGCGGTGCCGGCCCGCAGGCCGAGCGTCATGAGGGCGTCGGCAGTACGGCGGGCCTCCGCGTGCGCGTCGCGCAGCCCGGTGTCCGGCGTCACCGGGCCTGCCGCGGCCACCGTGACCTGCGCTGCATCGTCGCCGAGCCGCCGGGACAGCCCGAGCGCCACCGCCCGTCCCGCACCCGCGTCGGCCGCCGCGAGCAGCAGGCCCCGGGACCGGCCGCGGCACACCACGAGTACGTGCGGGCCCTGGAGCCGCAGCCCGAGTAGGCGTGCACGTTCGACGAGCGCAGGATCGGGCGGAACCGCCGCCCGCGTCAGCAGGTCGGTGAGCAGATCGGAGCGCACCCGTTGATCGGCCTCCGCGGACCGCATCCGGAACAGCAGTACGAGGGCGGTGACCATCGCAGCGCGCTCCACGGTACGGCCCTGCCCGCCGTCGAGATCGGGACGGCCACCGAGTACCAGCGTGCCGAGGCGCTGCCCGGCCGCGCTGACCATCGCCGCCCAGATCCCGTCCGCCCCGGCGAGGCGGCCCGACACGGCCGACCGCTGCACCGCGACCTCGGGAAGGAAATCCGGTACCGGGCCGTGCGCCGCGAGCCGTGCGCCGTCCACGGCAAGTACGACCACCCAGCAGCTCAGCAACTCACCCAGCGCCGCAGCGATGTCATCCACGCCGCCGCCGGAGAGAACCACCCCGGCGAACCGGTCGTGGGCGGCGGCGGCCGATGAGATGGCGGTGTGCGCGCTGGACAGGGCGGCGAGCGCGTCGGCGGTCTCGGCTGCCCGCCGGGCCTGCATCAGCGACACCGCCGCGAGTGCCGCCAGCGAACCCAGCAGCGCCACCTCATCCCGGGTGAACGGCCGCCGGGTGCGGTTCGCGGCGAACAGGACGCCGACGAACTCGCCGTCCACCAGCAGCGGCGTGCCGCAGATCGCGACCAGCCCCTCCTCGCCGACCGCCCCGTCGATCTCGTGGGTGTGGGCGTAGCGCTCGTCAGCCGGGTAGTCGGCCGTCCAGTACGGCAGGCGGGTCTGGGCGACAAGACCGCCCAACCCCGCGCCCAGCGGGAGCCGCAGCGACTGGAACCATGCCGACACAGAGCCTGCCGTGGCCCGCATGAAGGTGTCGCCGCGCTCTGCGTCGGCCAGCGTCAGGTACGCGACGTCGGTGCCGAGCAGGCTGCGGGCCCGGCGCACGATCGTGTCCAGGACCCCGCCCGGCCTGGCCATCGACGCGAGGTCGTATGCGATGTCGACCAGCGTCGAGAGCTCGGCCTCGCGGCGACGGTGGGCGTCGATCCCGGCGCGCACGCGCAGGGCCAGCTCCCTGGCGACGGCGCCGGTCTCCGGGTCGGCCGCGGCAAGGATCTGCGCCTGTTCCTCGATCCGGTCGGCGGGCGCGTCCTGCGCGAGGAGGCGGAGCAGTTCCAACGCGGTCGGCGGCACGGTGGCGATGCTGCCACCGTGCCGGGCGCCGGTCACGTCGTCCCCTCGATCGCGTTCGTCGTCGCCGCGTCCACCGGTACCGTCAGCGGTCGGCGCGGACGGGCAGGGCGTGGTCGGCGGACAGGTCACGCTTCGAGGTCTCGGTGTAGGTCGCCACGGCGAGAATGCTGATCAACGCAGAAGCCGCCACGTAGATCGCGACCGCGTACCCGCTGCCGTACCCGGTGTACAGCGCCACCGCGATGAGCGGGGCCAGTCCGCCGGCCACGATGGAGGACAGCTGGTAGCCGACCGACACCCCGGAGTAGCGCACCTTGGTGCCGAACAGCTCGGACAGGAACGCCGCCTGCGGGCCGTACATCGCGCCGTGGAACAGCAGGCCGCCGACCACCGCGAGCACGGTCAGCGGGAAGCTCTCGGTGTCGATCAGGAAGATGAACACGAAGCCCCACACCCCGACGCCCACCGCGCCGAGCAGATAGATGGGCTTGCGGCCGAACCGGTCCGACAGCGCGCCCCAGATCGGAATCGTCACCAGGTGCACCGCCGCACCGATGAGCACAGCGTTGAGGACGAACGAGTTGGGCAGCTCGTGCACGCCCTTGTTCTTCGTCAGGTAGGAGATGATCACGATGGTGAAGATGTAATAGGAGACGTTCTCGGCGAAGCGCGCGCCCATCGCGGTGAATACCTCGCGCGGGTACCGGCGGAACACCTCGACGATCGGCAGCGTCTCCTTCTCCCCGGCCGCCGCGCGGCGCTGCGCCTCGGCCTGGGCCACCCGGAACACCGGCGACTCCTCGACGGCGAGCCGGATGTAGAGCCCGATGCCCACGAGCACCGCGGAGAACAGGAACGGGATCCGCCAACCCCAGGACAGGAACGCCTCAGGGCTCTGGACCAGGGCGAGCAGCGCGAGCAGCCCGTTGGCCAGCAGTTGGCCGACCGGCACCCCGGCCTGCGGCCAGCTGGCCCAGT
>JBKJPD010000650.1:0-10740 GCA_046595345.1 Pseudonocardia sp. | reverse complement strand
CGACCGGCGCGTCGGCGAAGGCCGCGAAACCCATGGCCGTGAGCACCTCGAACTTGGACAGGGCGCCGTGGGTGGCGTCGACGATGTCCACGAACGGGGCGACGTCGCGATAGATCTCGACGTAGCGCTCGGGCGTGATCGGCCGGTTGTCGATGTTGATCCGCTCGGTGACGCGCTGCAGGTGCGGGTTGGTGTAGCGGCCGGTACGCAGCCCGATCTCGGTGAGGATCGCGTCGACCATCCGGGCGGTGGACGTCTTGCCGTTGGTACCGGTCAGATGCACCACCGGGTAGCCGCGGTGCGGCTCGCCGAGCGCGTCGACCAGCGCGGCGATCCGGTCGATCGAGGGCTCCAGGACCGTCTCCGGCCAACGCGCGTCGAGCACCGCGTCGATGGCGAGGAACTCGGCGAAACCCACGACCGACGACGTCGCCGGCACCACGTCGGGGTCCTCACCGCCGCGGATCGCGTCGAGGACGTGCGAGATCAGCGCGTCTTCGGGGGCCGGGATCTCACCCTCGCCCTCGGGGGAATCCTCGTAGTCGCGCGTCATGAGGACGGGAGGACGGCGAGCCGGGCCGTGATCCGCTCGATGTCGGCGGCCGCGACGGCTCGCCGGGCCCGGATCCCGTCGACGATCTCGACCGGGGCCTTGTCGACGAACCTCGGGTTGCCCAGCTTCTTGTCGGCCGCGTCGAGTTCCTTCTGCGCGGCGGCTGTGTCGCGGCCAAGCCGGGCCCGCTCTGCCGCGACGTCGATGGCACCGGACGTGTCGAGCTCGACGTGGACGACGGCGCCCGCCGACGCAGGCCCTCCGGCGGAGCCGACATCGACAGGACCGAGCGCGACCTCCAGCGTCGCGGTGGGCGCGAAGTCCTCGCCCGCTGCGTCGAGCCGGACCAGCGACGTCACCGCGGTGAGATGTCCGGCGAGCCCGGCTGGACCCAGCCCGATCAGGCGGGCGGCGACGCGACGGCTGTCGGGCACGCGCTGCTCGGTGCGGAACCGGCGGATCTCGGTGATCAGCTTCTGTAACGCGGCGATCCGGGCGGCCGCGGCGGCGTCCACCGGCATCCCGGCATCGACCGGCCATTGCGCCACGACGATCGACTCGCCGCCGGCCCGCCCCTGCCCCCACAACCCTTGCCACAGCGCCTCGGTGATGAACGGCATCACCGGGTGCAGCAGACGCAGCAGCGCGTCGAGAACGTGGCCGAGGACGGCCCGGGTGCCGCCGGCGGTGGCGGGGTCGGCGAGCTGAGGCTTGGCCAGCTCGAGGTACCAGGCGCAGAACTCGTCCCACGTGAAGTGGTAGAGCACCTCGGTGGCCTTGGCGAACTGGAGGTCCTCCAGCAGCGCGTCGGTCTGCTCCCGCACCTCCCGCAGCCGCCCGAGGATCCAGGCGTCGGCGTCGGTGGGACGCGTGGGCAACGCCAGCGTGGGCGAGGCGTCGTTGGCGAGCGCGAGCCGGGTGGCGTTCCAGAGCTTCGTGCCGAAGTTGCGCGAGGCCTGGACGGCGTCCTCACCGATCGGGACGTCGGTGCCCGGGTTGGCGCCGCGGGCGAGGGTGAAGCGCAGCGCGTCGGTGCCGTAGGCGTCCATCCAGACGATGGGGTCGACGGTGTTGCCCGCTGACTTCGACATCTTCTTGCCGTGCTGGTCGCGCACGAGCCCGGTGAGCGAGATCGTCGTGAACGGCACGGCACCGGATTCGCCGCGGTCGGCCATCGCGTACAGGCCGAACATCATCATCCTGGCAACCCAGAAGAACAGGATGTCGTAGCCCGTGACCAGCACCGACGTCGGATAGAACTTTTCCAGATCCGGTGTCTTCTCCGGCCAGCCGAGCGTGGAGAACGGCCACAGCCCCGAGGAGAACCAGGTGTCGAGAACGTCCTCGTCCTGGGTCCAGCCCGCGGGCGGCTCCTCGCCGGGACCGACGCAGACGACCTCGCCGTCGGGTGAATACCACACCGGGATGCGGTGGCCCCACCACAGCTGCCGGGAAATGCACCAGTCGTGCATGTTGTCGACCCACGCGAACCAGCGGGGCTCGAGCTCCGGGGGGTGAACGGCGACGCGTCCGTCACGCACGGCGTCGCCGGCAGCCTGCGCGAGCGGGCCGACCTTGACGAACCACTGCATGGACAGCCGCGGCTCGATCGGCTCCTTCGTGCCGCGTGACGAGTGCCCGACGCTGTGCAGGTACGGCCGCTTCTCGGCGACGATCCGGCCCTGCTTGCGCAAAGCCTCGCGGACTGCGACGCGAGCGGCGAAGCGGTCCATGCCGTCGAACTCGGTGCCCGAGTCCGCGATCCTGCCGGCCTCGTCCATGATCGAGGGCATCGGCAGGTTGTGCCGCCGCCCGATCTCGAAGTCGTTCGGGTCGTGCGCCGGGGTGACCTTGACCGCTCCCGTGCCGAAACTCGGGTCGACGTGGGAGTCGGCGACGACGGGGATCATGCGCCCGACCAGCGGCAGCTCGATCTCCCGGCCGACGAGGTGGGCGTAGCGCTCGTCGTCGGGATGGACGGCGACGGCGGTGTCGCCCAGCATCGTCTCGACGCGCGTGGTGGCCACCACGATGGAGTCGGTGGCCCCGTCCTCGGTGGAGCCGTAGCGGATGGAGACGAGTTCGCCCTCGACGTCCTGGTGTTCCACCTCGATGTCGGACAGCACGCTGCGCAGCTCCGGAGACCAGTTGACCATCCGCTCGGCGCGGTAGATCAGGCCGTCGTCGAAGAGCCGCTTGAAGATCGTGTTGACGGCGCCGTTGGAGCCCTCGTCCATCGTGAACCGCTCGCGGCTCCAGTCGACGCCGTCACCGAGGCGGCGCATCTGGGCGAGGATCCGGCCGCCGTACTCGGCCTTCCACTCCCAGGTGCGCTCGATGAACGCCGCGCGTCCGAGCTTGCGCCGGTCGGTGCCCTCCTCGGCCAGCGCACGCTCGACCAGCGCGTGCACCGCGATGCTCGCGTGGTCCGTGCCGGGCAACCAGAGGACCTCGAAGCCCTGCATGCGGCGACGCCGGCACAGCGCGTCCATCAGGGTGTGCTGGAACGCGTGGCCCATGTGCAGGCTGCCGGTGACGTTCGGCGGCGGGATGACGATGCAGAACGGCGTCTTGTCGCTGGAGGAGTCGGCGGTGAAGTAACCGGCATCGACCCACCGCTGGTACATGCCGCCTTCTACCTCGCCCGGGTTCCACTGTGCTTCAAGGGAACGGGCGGGGAGTTCGGCGGTGCGCGATGGGAGGGTGTCAGTCACCCCGCCAAGTCTACGAGCCCGGCTCGACCCCATTCCCAGCGCCTCGCGGGTAGGGCCCCGCCGGGCACCGATGATGTGCAGCCTGTCGAGTGGCCCATCGAAACGAGGTCCGAGGTATCGGCGGCGTCGGCGGCCGGTGGGTCGTCACACGAGGTGTAGTCGTGCACGATCGAGCCCGCGGGCGGTGATGGGGTACCCGACCCCCTGGGTCTCGCCAATGGCCATGCCGACGACGAAATCGGCGACCGTGGTGGCCGCCGGGAGCAGGTCGGGGTGCAGGTAGCGCCGGGTCGAGCGGGTCGGGCCGTGGTGTAGCCCGGCGCACCAGCCCAGGTGCTCGTCCCAGATCACGATCACCGGTGCGGGACGATCGGGATGGATCACCTCGCCCATGGAACGGTGGCGGGCGGGTGTCCAGGAGGCGATCCGCAGCGCGGTGCAATCGAGCACGATGGAGCCGATCAGCCGCTGCGTGGGTTCGGTGCGCTGCGGTGAGCCGGTGATCACTCCGCGCGCCCGGAGTTCCCGAGCGACCGCGGCCAGATATCTGTCGAGGTGCCGACCCAGGTCGGCGGGGTGGAGGTCGGGCTCCTCCTGGAGTGGATCGGTGGGTGAGCGGGGTTGATCGTCGAAGGTCATCGCGCGCCGCGGTGACCGGCCGCGGTCGTGACCTGTCGGGCCGCACCGCCCGATCCGGCACGGTTGAGCTGATCGGCCAGGCGTGCGGCGGCCCGCTCGACCGCGCCCGGCACCGCGGTGGGAGTCTCGGCGAATCCGCGGCTCAGCGCATCGAGGAGTTGGCAGACGGCGAGCAGGGTCTGCTCATCGTCCACTCCCCCATCGAGATACCGGTGGATTCTGCGGCGCAGCAGCAGTGACGCCTGCAGGCACGCCGCCGCGGCCGACTGCTCCGGAGCGTTGAGCGGTCTCGGCCCGTCGTCGTGGGCGGTCGTCGGTTCGGTTGTGGATGAGCCGACGGTGGCGGTGGCTACCATCCGTCGGTCCAGGGTGCGTCGGACCGGGGCCGTCCGTCACCGATCGCAGCGGCGGTGTCGGACAGGCCGGGCTCGCCGAGGTCGCACCGGAACTCCGGGCGCCAGGTCTGGGCCAGGACCGGTCGAATGCTCTCGGTGGACCATCCTCGGTGGCTGGTGGCCGGCGGGTCGGGTGCTCCGCTGATCCGGTCGGAGATCCATTCGAGGTGGGTGCGGCCGTGGTGTGTCATGTTCGTCATCTGGGCCCCGCTGTCGATTAACTCGGTGGACCGTCTGACCTGGTCCCTATGTTGTGACCGGCACCGCCAGGCCTGCAGTTCGGCGCGGAGTCCCGCCGATGCCCATCGGTGGGTTGGTACGGGACCGGCCGGCCGAGGGTGTGTTCGGCACCGATGCCGTCAGCAGTCCGGTTCCGACCGCGGGCACGGTGCCGATGGTGGAACGGCACGTCGTCCGTTGCCGATGCACATGCCCCGGACCCCCGCTCCCCTGCCGGGGTACGAGCGGGCCCCGGCGCATCGATCACATAGCTGCCGACCGGGGTCTGGGGCGGCGTCTGCAAGATACCGGCCGAATGGTGGTGCCGGCTACCGCCGACCGAGCGGTCATGGTGAAAATAACCCGGACCGCACCCGATTCCCGGGCAACGGCCGATTGAGCGGCGCACCCTCCCCGCGCCGAACAAACACTCCTTGTGGTCCGAGCCCGAGCGGAGTAGAACGGAAGCTACAGGAACCCCGGCAGGCCAAGGCCGGATCAGTGGAGAAGGTTCGTCCTCCCGGTCGGAGTTCCCCAGTTCGAGCACCAGGCACCCACGCGGAGCATGCCGCGATAAGGCCATGCGTTGTGGGTCTGCGTCAGCAGTCGATGGTCGGCTCCTGTCGCCGAGACCAGCCACACAGCGCACTTTTCACGCTTGGTAACCCGATGACTCGGACTTCGGACGTCGTCCCTGGTTACGCGGGGTCGACGTCCGATTTCATGCCCGGCCCCGGCGCCTGCCACCCTGCCGATCCACCAGATCTCCGCACCGGTCAAATCGGCGGCATCGCGTTGAGCGGTTCATGGACAGTTACCACAAGAAAATCGTGTGCAATTTAAATGGCTACGTTGCATATTGGGATCGAATATCGCAGGACCGCCGGGCTCCGAGAACTGCAACAGCGGGTTGCCCACTACTCGATGACGCCTCACTGCCCGACCTCCGGGCGGTGTAGCGCGCGCCTGACCCGGCTACCCATTCAGTGCATTGATCATGGTCGGCGACACTCGTCGTGATCGCGTCACCCTGCAACAGATGACTGGACCAGAAAGATACGAGAAGAGGACACAATGATCAATGGTGATCACGGTGCACGACCCCACGCCGAGGGGACCACCGCTGTCGACGACTACGCGCCGCCATCGCGGGTGATCGGGCCCGATGCGGTGTTCGTGCGGCATCGGATGAAGAGCCCGCGGGTGTCGGAGTCGGCCTACATCGCGCCGACCGCGGTGCTGTGTGGTGACGTGACCGTGGGCCCGTACAGCCGGGTGCTCTTCGGTGCGGTGATCACCGCCGAGGGCGGGCCCGTGGAGATCGGCGCGCATTGCGTGATCATGGAGAACGCGGTCATCCGGGGGGTGCCGCGGCACCCGGCCCGACTGGGTGACCACGTGCTGGTCGGCCCGCACGCATCGCTGACCGGCTGTGTGATCGAGGGTGATACCCGGATCGCAACCGGTGCGGTGGTGTTCAACGGGGCCCGCGTCGAAGTCGGTGCAGAGGTCGAATTCCACGCTGTCGTGCACGTCAACACGGTGGTGCCGGCCGGTACCGCGGTGCCGATGGGATGGTTCGCAGGCGGTGACCCGGCCCAACTCGTCGCCCCGGGGGACTGGGAACGAATTCACGAACTGTTGGGTCCGCTGGACTACCCGGGCACCGTGTTCGGGGTCGGTGAGACCGACACCCTGATGCCCGACATCGCGCGGCGATACTCACGCGCGCTGGCCCTGCACAGCCGGGACCACGTACTTCCTCCGCGCCAGCACGACCGACTGCCGGACGGCTCGACCACCTGATCCTCAGGGAAGCGGTCGGCGCACGATCCCCCGCTGCACATCAGCGCAGTCAGGCGGGGAGCAGGATCGCGTGCAGGCGGTCGAAGCCGAGCACCGGGGCGAGCCTGCGCTGGCGGATCAGGTTCAGGTCGAGAGCCCGGACCTGGCCACTGGTCGGCTCGTACACCCGCCAGCCGCCGCCGGGCACGCCGTCAGCGATCACACCCAGCGCCATGACGTAGTGCCGCGGCACGAGCGGCCCGACCAGCAGCGGCACGGGCCGCCCCGCCGCAAGTGCCGCACAGGCGGCGGCGAGGGCTGCGGCGACGTCGACTGCGGCCATGTCGTCGACGAGCCGCACGTAGTAGGGCCCCGCGCCGGGGGCGTGCCTGCGCAGCCACGCCACCATCCCCCACGGCGATGTGCCGAGCGCCTGCGGCCAGAACTGTCTCGACTCGCGGTGCACCTGCTTCTGGCGCGCGTCGTAGCGCACCCCGAAGCCGACGGCCATCGCTGCCTCCACGCGTGCCGGCACCCCGCCGGTGCCGGTGGACGCGACCGGCTCCCCTTCCAGGCGCCGGGTCTCGGCGGGATCGGCCCAGGCGGCGAGTGCGACCAGCACGGCGCTGCCGCACGTCGTGCCGTCCACCTGGTCGAGCCGGACACCGCCGCGGCGCTGCTCGCCCAGCGCGTTCGCCAGCAGCGGTCGCCGCCCACCGGCGAGCGGGAGCACCGCGGCGACGGACGCGGCGGGTGACCGGGCCTGCTCGATCAGCACCTGCACCCGTCGCGCCAGCCCACACACCGTTCGCATGGCGCGATCCTCCTCCGACACCGGACGATCACGCCATGCCCGTCACACCCAGAGCGATCAACGGCGCTCCGCGGTCAGCGTCGTGGACCACAGCTCGCCGCCGTCCTGCCCGCGCAGCGTCGCACGCAACTCACCACCCCCGGGCGACACTTCGACCTCGCCGAAGTTCTGGTACCCGTCCAACGGGGAGGTGTTGGGCGCGGGCGGGGCCTGCACGAACACGGCCTCCGGCCCGAACGTGGGGTCGAGCGCGTTGGGTCCGAAGGCACCCGCGTTGAGCGGGCCGGACACGAACTCCCAGAACGCGTCGAACTCCGTGAAACCCGCACGGGCCGGCAAGTAGTGGTGCGCGGCCGTGTAGTGCACGTCCGCGGTCAGCCAGACGACGTTGCGCACCTTTCGCTCCCGCAGCGAGCGGAGCACCCAGGCGATCTCGGCCTCGCGCCCGGTCGGTGGCCCGGCGACCCCGTTGGCCACGGCCTCCCAGGCGGTGCCGTCGGGCACCAGCACGCCGATCGGCATGTCCGAGGCGACGATCTTCCACGTCGCGCGCGACCACGCCATCGCGTCGACGAGCCAGCGGGCCTGCTGCTCGCCGAGGATCCGTTCCGGCTGACCGGTGTCGGCACTGTTGGGGTCCCGGTAGGTGCGCATGTCGATCACGAAGACCTCGACGTGCGGGCCGTAGGGCAGCCGCCGGGACACCCGGCCGTCGACGGCCCGGCGCGGGTCCAACGGCACCCACTCGTGGAACGCCTGGAACGCCCGTCCGGCGAGGACATCGACACGCTTCTCGGTATAGCGGGCGTCGGTGCCGGTGCCGGTGAGGACTTCGCCGGGGTACCAGTTGTTGGTGACCTCGTGGTCGTCCCACTGGTTGATCTGCGGGACGGTCGCGGCGAACGCGCGCAGGTTGGCATCGAGCAGGTTGTAGGCGTACTGGCCCCGGTACTCGGCCACGGTCTCCGCGAACTTGAGCTTCTCCGGGATGACGATGTTGCGCCACGTGCGGCCGTCCGGGAGGGCGACGGACTCGACGAGGGGGCCGTCGGCGTAGACGGTGTCGCCGCTGTGCAGGAAGAAATCCGGGTCGCGCGCGCCCATCGAGGCAAAGATCTTCATACCGCCGATGTCGGGGTTGATCCCCCAGCCCTGCCCGACGACGTCACCACCCCACACGAACCGGACGCCGTCCCGACCGCGAGGCGGGGTCCGGAACGAACCGACCACAGGTTCGCTCGTCGAGCGCCCGTCCAGGGACTCGGCGGTGATGCGGTAGTGCACGGTCCGGCCGCGCCCGGGGATCCGGAGCTTGCCGGTGTAGTCGGTGTCGGGCGTGAGCATGGGGCCGCGCAGCAGACGGGAGTGACGGAAGTCGGAGTCGCCGGCGACCTCGACGATCATCCGCGACGCCCGGTCCGCCCGGGCCCAGACGAGCCCGGAACCGGGCAGCACGTCCCCGGATTGGACGCCGTGGGTGAGCACCGGGCGGTCGGAGCGGGCCGCCGAAGGGGCGGCGAAGGCAGGTGCGGCGGCGGCGAGCGGGACGGCGGCGGCCAGACCGCCGATCGTCGCGGTCCGGAGCACAGTGCGGCGGTCGACGGACCGCGAGCCGTGGAGGGAGCACATGGTGACCGGTATAGCCCACCCGGGAGAACGAGCGACCCTCCATCCGGCGACACGGGGTGAACTCGATGTGGCGTGTTGCGCCTACGGTTTCGCAGGCCAGCCGTCGGCCAGCAGGCTGATCTTCTTCGCGTAGACGCGGGCGGCGGATCCGGGGTCGGCGGCGCGGCCCGCCGCGACGCCGATCAGGAATGCCGTGACCGGCGCGCCCGGCCTGCTGACGCCATGGGCGACATCGGCGGTCATGTCGAGCACCATGTCGATCAGGTCGCGGCCATCGAGGGAATCGCCGAGCCCCAGCTCCGTGGTGACGGCGGTGATCCAATCGGTCAGGGCGGTTGCATCGCTGCTCGCGGTCATCGCACCGATCCTACAGAGGCCGCACCTCAACTGCCGAACAGCGCCGGGATCCTGATCACCAGCTGGTACAGCCCGTAGCAGAACGGCGCGACGACCCACAGCCACAGCAACACGGCGGCCAGCGGGTTGACAGCTCCCTCGTTCGAGATGGACCGAACGCTCATGCCTGTGCCCCCGCCGGGATAGTCGATGCCGGGCGGGTGCTCGGCTCGTGGAACCTCACGTTGACCGGGCGGATCAGCTCGTTGCAGACGAAGCCGACGATCAGCAGGCCGATCATGATCGAGAACGAGAGTGTGTAGAGCGCGGGGCCGGTGAACCCGGCCGCCTTCTGGGAGTCCGCGATCGCGTTCACGATCACCGGACCGAGCACGCCCGCGGTGGACCACGCAGTGAGGAGCCGACCGTGGATGGCCCCGACCTGGAAGGTGCCGAACAGGTCTCGCAGGTACGCCGGGACGGTCGCGAAGCCGGCGCCGTAGAAGGACAGGATCAGGATCGCGCAGATCAGGAAGACGACCTTGTTGGTGTTCGTGGTCAGCGTGATCGCCAGGTACATCAGGGCGCCGAACCCGAGATAGATCCGGTACATGTTCTTGCGCCCCAGGATATCGGACAGGCTCGACCAGCCCAGCCTGCCCAACGCGTTGGCCAGCGACAGGATCGCGACGAAACCACCGGCAGCAGCGGCGAGCGTCGCTGGGGGGGAGCTGCCGCGGAAGAAGTCCTCGAAGATCGGCTTCGCCTTCTCCAGGATGCCGATACCCGCGGTGACGTTGAAGCACAGCACCACCCACAGCAACCAGAACTGCGGGGTCTTGATCGCATTGGCGGCCGACACGTTGGCCGTGCTGATCAGGGCACCGGCCCGCTGCTGGGAGGGCTCCCAGCCCGCGGGCCTCCAGTCATCGGCAGGCACCCGGATGAGCAGCCAGCCGACGGACATGAAGACCGCGTAGATCAAGCCCATCACGAGGAACGTCTGCGCGATGCCCGCGGGGGCGGCCTTGTCGCCGATTCCCCCGAAGGCGGTGAGCAGTTGCGTGGTCAGCGGTGTCGCGATCAGCGCGCCACCACCGAAACCCATGATCGCGATGCCGGTGGCGAGGCCCGGCCGGTCGGGGAACCACTTGATCAACGTCGAGACCGGCGAGATGTAGCCGATGCCCAACCCGATGCCGCCGACGAAGCCGTAGCCGAGCACCACCAGCCAGAACTGCCCCAGGTACACCCCCAGCGCGGAGATGAGGAACCCGCTCACGAAGCACGCCGACGACACCACCATGGCCCAACGGGGGCCTCTCGCGTCGACCCTCGTACCGAACAGCGCCGCGGAGAGCCCGAGCATGATGATGCCGAGCTGGAACGGCAGGGAACTGAACAGGCCGGCGTTGACATTGCCGGCGAGCAGCGTGGTCTCCAGCGGAGACTTGAACACGCTCCACGCGTACGCCTGACCGATCGCGAGGTGGATCGACAGCGCGGCAGGTGGGATGAGCCAGCGACTCCACCCGGGTGGCGCGACGATGCGCTCACGTTCCAGGAAACCTGCGGCCATCTGGCACTCCCTTGCAATCTTGCGACACGACTGGGTGAATCTAGATTGCGTTAGGTGAACTAGCAACTTGAGCATCC
>JBKJPD010000549.1:0-8529 GCA_046595345.1 Pseudonocardia sp. | reverse complement strand
CGCCTGAAAGCGGCCCGCGTGCTGATCATCGGTGCGGGCGGGTTGGGCTCCCCAACGGCGCTCTACCTGGCGGCGGCCGGCGTGGGCACACTGGGGCTGGTGGACAACGACGTGGTGGACGTGACGAACCTGCAGCGTCAACTGCTGCACGGCACGCGCGACGTGGGTCGGTTGAAGCTCGAGTCGGCGCGCGACCGGCTGCACGACGTGAATCCGCATGTGACGGTGGAGTTGCACGCCGCCTGGCTCACATCGGCCAACGCCCTCGACATCATCCGCCAGTACGACATCGTGATCGATGGCACCGACAACTTCGCCACCCGCTACCTCGTGAACGACGCCGCGGTGCTGCTCGGCAAGCCCTATGTGTGGGGCTCGATCTTCCGATTCGAGGGGCAGGCGTCGGTCTTCTGGGACGACGCCCCCAACGGCAAGGGCCTGAACTACCGCGACCTCTACCCCGAGCCCCCGCCCGCCGGCATGGTGCCGTCATGCGCAGAGGGCGGCGTGCTGGGTGTGCTGTGCGCGTCCATCGGATCGATCATGGTGAACGAGGCCATCAAGCTGATCATCGGCATCGGCGAGACGCTGCTGGGCCGGCTGATGATCTACGACGCCCTGGATATGACCTACCGCACCATCAAGATCCGCAAGGACCCGGACACGAAGCCGATCAGCGAGCTGATCGACTACGACCTGTTCTGCGGCGTGGTGTCCGACGACGCGCAGGTCGCGGCGGCCGGCCACACCATCACGGCCACCGAGCTCAAGGACATGATGGACGCGGGTAAGGACTTCGCGCTCATCGATGTCCGGGAGCCCGGGGAGTTCGAGATCGTCCGGATTCCAGGCTCGATCCTGATCCCCAAGGACCGCATCCTGTCGGGTGAGGCGTTGTCCGAGATCCCGCAGGACAAGCCGGTGGTGCTGCACTGCAAGTCCGGTGCGCGTTCGGCCGATGCTCTCGCGGCGCTGCACCGCGCCGGGTTCAGCGACGCCGTGCACGTCGGTGGTGGGGTGCTGGCCTGGGCGAAGCAGGTGGATCCCTCGTTGCCCACCTACTGATCTGATCCGTCAGATCCGAGTGCTGCCGCTGCCCGTCCCGGTTTCCGGGGCGGGCAGCGGCGTTCCCGGGCCCGGCGCCATCGTCACGGGATGCGTCGGCGTTACCCCGATCACTCGACTCAGCACTACCGCACACAACATTTCACCGATCGTGAGACGGTCGTCCAAACTGTACGCAGCGTGACTCTGACCTGCGTCACAGTGTCAATCAGAGCAGTGACAATCTTGCCGTCGTCGGGGTACGGTTCGCTTTCGATAAAGATCAAGACGGATCCTTGGACGCTGACGCGTTGAGGTGCGTGCGAACGCAGCGGCGGTGGCGTGGCGGAGAACCGCTGAGCCTCGGCGCATCTTCCGTCTCCTGGCGATGGGGGTCGCACCGGTGGACGACAACGCGAGACGATGTGCGCTGCCTGGATGTGCGGTGTGGATCGAGGACATCCCGGGCCGTCCGCCGAGGCGGTACTGCACGGCTGCGCATCGCGCGGCCGCCCGGCAGGCCCGGCGCGCGTCGATGCAGCTCGACCAGCACGCGCGGCTTGCCGAGACGCTTCCCTGGCTGCGGGAGCCCGACGACGAGGCCGAGCCGTCACCGGCCGTCCGACGTCGGTACGCGCCCCGCACGGCGAGCGTCGACGCCCCGACGCCCGCCCCGGCGCCCGTCCCGTCCCGGTCGCGTCGTTCCCTCGCCGTGGCCTACCTGCGCAGTCGCAGCCCGGGCTGGGGTGAACCGTTGTCCCACCGCCGGCGTGCGGTGGCGGTGCTCGGTGTGGCCGGGATCCTGGCGGGCGGGTACGCCGTCACCGCGTCGGCGCCCGCGGATCGGCTCGCCACCGCCGATCAGAGCACCGGTTCTCTCCTCTCCGAGGACGAATGGTCTCGGCGCGCCCAGGTGACGCTTGTGTCGCTCGACCAACAGCTCGACCTGATCGCCCAGACCGAGGAAGCCTGGAACTCCATGCCGGAGAACCGGCGTGCGGGGAGCCTCCCGATGTCGATGAAGGCGATGCTGGAGCGGAAGAAGCTGCTCGAGAGCCGTAAGACGGCGTTGAGGGTGCAGCTCGAGAGCTACCGCTCCCTGAGCCGCACCAAGGACGAGCTCCTGGACTTCGAGCGGGACCTGCGATCCGTCGAGAGAGCGCTCGAGGACCTGCCGGCCGAGTCGAAACAGTCCTCGGAGCAGTCCGCCCAGATCGCGGTTCTCGATGAGCTGCGCGATTTCCGGCTGCGCCAGCGCAACAACAAGCGCGGTGAGCTGGACGGCATGCAGCGCAACGTCGAGAGCGCGACACGGGCGCCCCTGGCCGATGACGGGCAGGCGACCGACGAGGTCAGCGGCCGGGTCATGGACGTCATCAAGCAGGATGGCAATGGCAAGGACCCTGCCGGAACCCCGGTCCCGCCGCGCCCCGAGGTCGTGGGCGGACGCGACGAGCAGGGGGGTCAGGAACGGCAGGACACGGCCAACAGTGCCCCGCCCGACCCCCGCGGTCCGCGTGACGAGCAGGGTGAACGTCGCGACGATCCCAACGCCAGGGCCGCTGCCGGTCAGAAGGACGAGCATGGGCCGGTCGGCAAGGTCGTCGGCGCCGTCGGTGGCGTCGTCACCGGTGACGGTGGCTCCGCAGATCCGGCTCCGTCATCCGCCGACGCCGGGCGGTCCGGCGAGAAGCGCGGAGGCGGTGGCCTGCTCGGCAAGGTCGGCGATGTGGTGGACGGCGGCAACTCCGGGTCCGACCGGAAGGCCGCCGATACCGTGCAGCACACGACGCCCGAGAAGGCTGCACCGCAGGAGGCCGCCCCGCAGGAGGCCGCCCCGCAGGAGGCCGCCCCGAAGCAGGCCGCGTCCAGCGGCGGGGCGTCGGCGCGCTCGGCGCCCCCGCAGGCCCCCGCTCCGGCGTCGGCGATGACGGATGCGGACAGGGCTCGGCAGGCGGTCGCCGCGGCCTCCGGCGGGCAGTGGATGGGGCTGGTGATGGAGGCGGCGATCGCCCAGGCCGAGCGGTCTGCGGCCGCCGAGGGCTCAAGCAGCACCGCCCCGGCTCCGAGCCGGACTGCGCCGAGCAGCGCCGGTTCCGCGGATACCGGTGCCGGCAACCGCTCGGCGTCCACCACCGGCTCGACCGGCAACGTGGTGAACGCACCGCAACAGCGGGAGAACAACACCGGTTCCACCGCGCCCAGCAATGCCACCACCACCCACACCACGACCGACGCGTCGGGCACGAAATCGGTGACCACATCGCCGGACGGCTTCACGGTTTCCCGTGAGTCGGCCGACGGGTCGCGGGCCACCGTGACTGTTCCGTCGGCCAACCCGGTGCCATCTGGCTCCAACGCGGGTGGTTCCTCGACCTGAGGGGCCGAAAGGCGCAGTCACTCGGCCGCGTCCCGCGTGGCAAGCCCGTCCGACGGGCGGGCGCCGGTAGCGTTTCGGTTCGTGACCGTTGCGCCTGTCCGCCCGCCCGCCGGGGCCGCTCTGCCACCGCACGTCCGTTCCGCGTTCGGGGTCACGGACGTCGAGCCGCGGCCGGTGGTCTGGGCGGGCCGCCGGGCCTGGCACTGCGGGGACATCCTGATCCGGCCGGTTCCCGACAATGTCGTGGCGGCGTGGTCCGCGGGCGTTCTCGACGGGCTGGAGGTCGAGGGACTGCGGTTGGCCCGCCCGGTTCGTTCGTCGGACGGTCGGTGGGTCGTGGCCGGATGGGCGGCCAGTCGGTTCGTAGCCGGCACGCTGGAGCCCCGCTACGACGCGGTGATCGATACCGCGATGCGGTTGCACGCCGCGACTGCGGCCGTCCAGCGCCCGCGACTGCTCGACGATCGTGACGATCTGCTGTCCCGGTCGGCCGCGGGCGCGTTCGGTGAACGCAGGCTGACGCTGGACCCCAGCGCCGGCGGCCTCCTCTATACGAAGCTCGTCAACTACCGGACGCCGGTCCGACTCGCGCCCCAGGTGGTCCACGCCGAACTGTTCGGTGCTGTTCTTTTCGACGCCGACGGTGTGCCCGCGCTGATCGACCTGGTGCCGTCCTGGCGGCCCAAGGAGTGGGCGGCCGCCGTCGTTGTGGTCGATGCGATCGCCTGGGGCGGTGCAGAGGAGGACATGGTCCAGCGGTGGTCGCACCTGGACGAGTGGCCGCAGATGTTCTTGCGCGCGGTTCTGCATCGGCTCGCGTTGCATGCTCAGCACCCGGACGCCGGGCCCCAGAGCCTGGCGGGCCTCGAACGCGTCGCGGGTCTCGTCAGCACCCTGCTCTGACGCCTGCGGCCGCAGGCCCTCCGCCCTCATATCGGTGGCCCTCACACGCGGCCGCGCCCCGAGTGAGGGCTGCTTTGCGCCCATGTCACACGGAACCGACGAACCGGTAACGGACCGTTCGTAACGTCGTCTCCCAACAGCGACGACCATTCGGAGGCTCCGGCGTGACGATGACGGCACCAGAATCACCAGACACAACCCCCACCCGTTCCCTCATGACCGGTCGCTGGATCGACGATTGGCACCCGGAGGATGCCGGCTTCTGGGAGCGCACCGGGGCGAAGATCGCCAACCGGAACCTGTGGTTCTCGATCTTCAGTGAGCACATCGGGTTCTCGGTCTGGACGATGTGGTCGGTACTCGTGCTCTTCATGGGCCCCGAGTACGGCATCGACCCGGCCGGAAAGTTCTTCCTGGTCGCGGTGCCCACGCTCGTCGGCTCGCTGCTGCGCCTGCCCTACACGTTCGCGGTGGCCCGCTTCGGTGGCCGCAACTGGACGATCATCAGCGCGCTGCTCCTGCTGGCTCCGACCATCCTCGCCGCGATGGTGATGCACCCGGGCACCTCGTACGGCACGTTCGTTCTCGTCGCGGCGGTCGGTGGTGTCGGCGGCGGTAACTTCGCCTCGTCGATGGCCAACATCAACACGTTCTTCCCTGAGAATAGGAAGGGCTGGGCCCTCGGGCTCAACGCGGGCGGCGGCAACATCGGGGTGCCGGTCATCCAGCTCGTCGGCCTGCTGATCATCGCGACGGCCGGCATCAGCGCGCCGCGGATCCTGCTCGGCGTCTACATCCCGCTCATCGTGATCGCGGCCGTGCTGGCATCGATCAAGATGGACAACCTGTCGTCGGTACGCAACGACACCGGCGCTTTCATGGAGTCGATCAAGGAGAGCCAGACCTGGGTGACATCGTTCCTCTACATCGGCACCTTCGGGTCGTTCATCGGCTTCAGCTTCGCCTTCGGCCTGGTTCTGCAGACCCAGTTCGGCCGCACGCCCCTGCAGGCCGCGGCGGTCACGTTCATCGGCCCGCTGCTGGGTTCGCTGATCCGCCCCGTCGGCGGTCGGCTCGCCGACCGCATCGGCGGGGCGAAGGTGACGTTCTGGAACTTCATCGCCATGGTGGTGGCTACCGGCATCGTCATCGCGGCGTCCGCGATGAACTCCCTCGGCCTGTTCACGGCCGGGTTCGTGGTGCTGTTCGTGCTCACCGGCCTGGGCAACGGCTCGACCTACAAGATGATCCCCGGGATTTTCGCAGGCCAGGCCCGTGTCGCGATCGCGGGAGGCGCCGACCAGATCGACTCGATGCTGCGGGCCCGTCGGATCTCCGGTGCGGTCATCGGCATCGCCGGCTCGGTGGGTGCGCTGGGTGGGCTGTTCATCAACCTCGCCTTCCGCCAGTCGTTCCTCACCACGAAGGCCGGTGACTCGGCGTACTGGTCATTCCTCGCCTTCTACGTCGTGTGTGCCGTGGTCACCTACGTCGTCTACCTGCGTGCGGCGCCGGTCGAGGCCGAGCACCCGCGCTTGGCCTACGTCGGCGTGTGACGATCTCAACGGTGACCACAAGTCCTGTGCGGATCTCCGCGGCTCCCACCGAGCCGAGCCCGCCGTCGAGCACCGCCACCCACTGCCCGTATTGCGCACTGCAGTGCGGGCAGTGGGTGGACGGTGCGGGCACCGTCGACGCCCGGGCCTTCCGGGACAACGACGCGAACCCGACGAACCCGGGCGGGCTCTGCCAGAAGGGCTGGACGGCGGGCGCGCTGCTGGCGCACCCGGAGCGGCTCACCACCCCGCTGATGCGCACGTCCCGCTCCGACGCGTTCACCCCGGTCGGCTGGGACACCGCGCTCAGCTATGTCGCCGACCGGCTGCGGGCGCTGCGTGCGGAGCACGGGCCCGACTCCGTGGCGGTGTTCGGCGCGGGGGGCCTGACCAACGAGAAGTCCTACCTGCTCGGCAAGTTCGCCCGGGTCGCCCTCGGCACCTCCCAGATCGACTACAACGGCCGGTTCTGCATGTCATCGGCCGCCGCGGCGGGCAACCGGGCGTTCGGGATCGATCGCGGTATGCCGTTCCCGGTCACCGACCTCGACGGCGCGGAGGTCGTCGTGCTGGCCGGGGCCAATGTGGCGGAGACGATGCCCCCGCTGATGGGGCACCTCACGTCGGCATGCCTCGTCGTGATCGACCCGCGGCGGACGCCCACCGCCGAGCGCGCGATCGCCTCGGGCGGGCTGCACCTGCAGCCGGTGCCGGGCACCGACCTGGTGCTGGCGCTCGGCATGCTGCACGCCGCCGTCGTCGACGGGCACCTCGACACGGACTATCTCGCCGACCGCACCTCCGGCTTCGACGACGCCTGGCGGATCGCCGCACAGTGGTGGCCCGAGCGCGCCGAGCGGGTGTGCGGGGTGTCCGCCGCGGACATGCGCACGGTCGTCGGCTGGCTCGCGGCGGCCCGGAACCGCTACGTGCTCACCGCGCGCGGTGCCGAGCAGCACGCCCACGGCGTCGACACCGTCACCGCGTGGATCAATCTGTCCCTCGCGCTCGGGCTCCCCGGGCGCGAGGGGTCCGGATTCGGAACGATCACGGGGCAGGGCAACGGGCAGGGCGGTCGCGAGCACGGTCAGAAGGCCGACCAGCTCCCCGGCTACCGCCACATCGCTGATCCCGCCGCCCGTGCGCACGTCGCAGGCGTATGGGGTGTCGATCCCGACTCGCTGCCGGGGGTTGGGCGCAGCGCCACCGAACTGCTCGCCGCACTGGGGCGCCCGGGTGGACCGAAGGCGATGCTCGTGTTCGGTTCCAACGTGCTGGTCTCCGCCCCCGACACGGCATCGGTGGCCGAGCGGCTGGCCGCGCTGGATCTGCTCGTCGTCGCAGACTTCCTCCCCGGGGAGACGGTCATGGCCGCCGACGTCGTGCTCCCCGTGGCGCAGTGGGCCGAGGAGGAGGGAACGATGACCAACCTCGAGGGCCGGGTGTTGCGCAGGCGCCGGGCGCTGGCCCCGCCGCCGGGCGTGCGGACCGATCTCGAAGTGATCGCGGGCCTGGCCGACGAACTGCAGGTGACGGGTTTCCCGTCGGATCCGCAGGCGGTGTTCGAGGAGCTGCGGGCCGCGTCCGCCGGCGGGATCGCCGACTACTCGGGCGTCACCTACGAGCGTCTCGACGCGGGGGAGGCACTGCACTGGCCGTGCCCGGGGGAGGGGCATCCGGGCACGCCGCGGCTGTTCACCGACCGCTTCGGGCATCCCGACGGGCGGGCCCGTGTGGTGCCCGTCGACCATGTGGAGGCAGCGGAGCTGCCCGACGCCGAGTTCCCGCTGCGGGCCACGACGGGCCGGGTGTTGGTGCACTACCAGTCCGGGGCCCAGACACGGAGGGTCGCTGAGCTGGCCGGGATCGAGCCCGAGTCGTTCGTCGAGGTGCACCCCGACACCGCGGCGCGAGCCGGGCTCGCCGATGGGGACCGGGCCGCCGTGGTGTCCCGGCGCGGCACCGCGCAGGCCCGGGTGCGCACCATTGCGACCCTGCGGCCCGACACGGTGTTCCTGCCGTTCCACTTCGGTGCCGAGCAGGCCGCGAACCTCGTGACCAACCCGGCGCTGGACCCGATCAGCCGGATGCCGGAGTTCAAGGTGTGCGCGGTGCGGATCGAGCCGCCCTCGTAGCCGGGGGAGGCCGGGCCGCGGCCGGCCGGTCGGGGACGGCGGAACCTCATCTGCCGGCGTTCTGTACCAGAGTCCCGACTACCAGTTCGGCTACTGCCCGGACCTTCTCGCAGGGGACGGGCCTGGTCGGGGACGCGAGGTTCCCGGCGTAGTCGTAGACGGTCAAGAGGGTTTGACCTGCGGCGATGTCGACGAAGAGCGCGCAGTTCCGTTCGGGACCTCCAACCGGGCTGAGGAACTCGACGGCTGGAAAGCCGGCGATGGTCCGTACCGTTGCCCCGGTGTCGCTGCCCAGGGCGTAGGCGGCGTCCTGTCGGGTGAGTAGCCGGACGAGGTACAGATCAGAGGCTTCGCGGGAAGTCCGGTTCCATTGGCATGCAGGACTTGCGCTGCTGTCGCTGCTGGTGCTGGGTTTGGGTTCGCTCACGCCGAGCTGGGTGCGTTGGGTTGTGGTGAGTAGGGCACATGGGTCGAGCCTGTCGAGGGGGAGTTCGCGGGGCCGCGGTGGTAG
>JBKJPD010000115.1:0-12168 GCA_046595345.1 Pseudonocardia sp. | reverse complement strand
CCGAACGCACCCGCCCGATCCGGTGGCCCGTCACCCGGCGGTCCGTCACCCGGCGGTCCGTCACCCGGCGGTCCGCACCGCCCCGTTCCAGCCGACGCGGCACCCGCCCCGCGCCGGATCACCGTGCGCGGCCTCGCACTGTCCGAAGCCGGCTTCGTGCTGGTCACCGTCGTGACCTTTCCCTACTTCCTTCCGCTGGTCACCAACCTCGCGCCCGGCCTGCCACCCGTGGTGGGCGGGTTGCTGTTCGCCCTGCCGCACCTGTGCTACCTGCTTGCCGCCGCGCCGACGCTGCGACTGCTGCGGGCAAGGGCCCGGCCCGGGCTGGTCGCCGGGTTCGCACTCGCGGCGATATCCGCGTTGGCGCACCTCGTGCCCGCGCTCGGAGTACCCGGCCCGATGGCCTGGCTGATCGCCGGCCGGCTGCTGCTGGGTGCGGCGCTGACCTGCGGCCTGACCGCACTCTCACTGCTCGCCGCGGAGGCCGCGGAGGACCGGTCACCGGGACGCCTGTTCGGCGTGGTGGAGGCCTGGTCGAAGGGTGGCGCCGTGATAGCGGGCACCGCCGCCTCCGCGCTCGCCGTCCTCGGGCCCGCCGCGCCGCTCGCCGTCGCGATCGTCGCCGGGATCCTGTTCACCGCCGTCACCGCCCACGTCACCACACCCCGTTACGACGACAAAATCCGGAGCTGAACGTGTCCCCGACCGATCCGACCATCCTCATCGCACCGCCGGGCGCAGACCTGATGGCCGCGCACACACTGCTCGGTGTACTGGTGCGGGAGGTCGCCGGGCCGCAGCACCAGACCAGGATCACCGGGGACCATCTGGTCGTCGAACTGCCGCACATCGGGCGGCTGCTACGCGCCCGGTTGCGTCGTTGCTCACCGGTCTCCGCGCACCGCTTCGACGAACCGGTAGAGCTGCACGTCGACGGCCTCTGGGAGCCGGTGGACACCGACCGGCTCGCCGAGCTGGTCGGCGCCGAGCTGACCCTGCACACCGGCAGGCGCAACGACGAGTTCGTCGCGCAGGTGACCGCCAGCCGGACTGCGCTCGCCGACATCCTGGCAACCCGGCCCGCGCGGCCCAGCCGCCCGGTCGCGGGGTTCGCCGGGGACTACCTCGACTCCGAGCAGGCACTGGTCAACGGCCACCCTCGGCATCCGGCGCCGAAATGGCGGTCCGGGGATCCCCTCCAGTGGCGCCGCTACGCCCCCGAGACCCGCACGGCGTTTCCCGTCCGCTGGCTGTCCGCGCCGGCCGAGCACGTCCTCGAGTACGCCGTCGACGCGACGGCCGGGTTCGACGACCACATCCGCTGTCACACGCTGCTCGGCGAGCACCACGCCATGGTCGGCGACGGTCGGCGGGCGATCCCGGTGCACCCGTGGCAGTACCGGCTGATCGAGGCCGACCCGGAGTTGGGGCCGGTGCTACGCGGCGCGCTGGACAGCGGCGTGCTGCGCGATCTGGGCGAGGTCGGCGCGCGGTGCCACCCCACGGCCAGCGTGCGCACCCTCTACCAGCCCGAGGTGGACCGGTTCCTCAAGACCAGCCTCAACGTGCGGATCACCAACTGCGTGCGCAAGAACGCGTCCTACGAGCTGGTCGGGGCAGTGGAGCTGACCAGGCTGCTGGCCGTGCCGTGCGCAGAGGTGGGTACCGCCCATCCCGGCTTCGTGGTGCTCGGCGAGCCCGCCGCGCGGTCGGTGCAGCTGCCCGCCACCTGCGCCGACCGTGCGCAGCGGCACGCGCTGCTGGAGGCGTTCGGCACCATCGCCCGGGACGGCCTGCGCGACCACGTGCGCCCCGGCGAGCGCGTACACATGATCGGGGCGCTGGCTGCGGAACACCCCGACCCGGCAGGCACCGGCACCCGGCTGGCCGACCTCGCCGCCCGCGCCGGGGGCGCAGACGTCCCGAGCTGGGCTGCCCAGTGGTGGCGCCGCTACGTCACGCTGCTCGTCCCGCCGGTGCTCCGGCTGTGGGCCGGGCACGGTGTCGTGCTGGAGCCGCACCCGCAGAACGTGCTGGTCGTGGTGGGTCCCGACCAGATGCCGGTGCGCGTGCTGGCCCGCGACCTGGAGGGGACGAAGCTGGACGAGGTCCGGCACAGGGCCGCGCTGGCCGCACTGCCGGTCGACGTCGCCCGAGCCGTCGCCTACGACGAGGCGCGGGCCTGGAACCGGGTCGCCTACTGCCTGTTCGTCAACAACCTGACCGAGGTGGCGGGGGCGCTGGCCGACCTCGCCCCAGGCCTACCACGGTTCGAACACGGGCTCTGGGCGACCGTGGCCGAGGTGCTGACCGGCGTCACGGCCGACCTCGGGCACCCGCCGCGGCTACGCGCGCTGCTCGCCGGGATGCCGCTGCCGGCGAAGACCAACCTGCTGGTGCGCTGGGAGCGGGCCGCGGACCGGCACGCCGGATACGTCCCGTTCCCGAACCCGATGGGGCCCCCGGTCCCCGGGCAGCCACGATGACCGCGACCACGGTGCCGGTCCGCCCCCCCGCGGGCACTCCGCTGACGGCGGCCGCCGCGCAGGCCGCCCCCGACCTCGCCTGCCGTGACGCGCTGCCGGCCTACGTCTACGATCTCGACCACCTCGACGCACATGTCGCACGGTTGTCCGCGCAGGTCCGCGGCGCTGCCGCGGACGCCGGACTGCGGCTGGAGATCCTGCACGCGGTCAAAGCCAACCCGGACGCGCGGGTGCTCGGCACAGTCGCCCGGCACGTGGACGGGTTGGAGGTGGCCAGCGGCGGCGAGCTGGCCCACGTCCGGCGGCACCTGCCCACGGTCGCACTGGCGTTCGGCGGTCCCGGCAAGACCGATGCCGAACTGGCGGCCGCCCTCGCCGCAGGCGTAGCGCGCCACCACGTCGAGAGCCTGACCGAGCTGCGGCGCCTCGACGCGGCCGCCAGGGCGGCGGACACGGTCGCCGACGTGCTGCTGCGGGTGAACATCCCGGGCAGCCCGATGGGCGGCGCCGTACTGACGATGGGTGGTACGCCCAGCCCGTTCGGCATGGACCCGGCCGAGGCAGACGCCTGTCTCGCCGAGTGGACGGTGCTGCCCGGGGTGCGGCTGGCCGGCGTCCACGCCCACCTCGCCAGCGGTCTCGACGCCGCCACGTGTGCGGCACAGGGCGACGCGGTACTGGGCTGGGCACTCGGGTTCGCGCGCCGGCACGGGGTGCGGCTGCGCGAGGTGAACGTCGGCGGCGGGATGGGGGTGGACTACCGCCGTCCCGGCGAGTTCTTCGACTGGGCCGGGTACGCCCGGCGGCTGGTCGCGCTCGCCGTCACCCGCCTCGGCGGTGGTCCCGCCCCCGTGCTGCGGATCGAGCCCGGCCGGGCCGTCAGCGCCTATGCCGGTTGGTACGTCACGCGGGTGCTGGAACTCAAGCGCAGCCACGGCGAGTGGTTCGCCGTGTGCCTCGGCGGCACCCACCACCTGCGCACACCAGTCGCGAAGGGCCACGATCAACCGCTCGTGGTGCTCCCCGTCGAGACCTGGGACCGGCCATGGGACCGGCCCGACACCGGTCCCGGTATCGATGCGCGCTCCGCTGACGCTGCGCGCGGTACCGATGCGCGCTCCGCTGACGCTGCGCGCGGTACGCCGCCGGTGACATTCGTCGGGCAGCTGTGTACGCCCAAGGATGTGCTGGCCCGCCGTGTCGACGCGGGCCGGGTGCGGGCCGGCGACCTGGTCGCCTTCGCGCTGGCCGGCGCGTACGCCTTCAACATCAGCCATCAGGCCTTCCTCCTGCACCCGGCACCGACCGTCATGCACCTCGGCGGTTGACCCCCCGCAGAATCGCCACAGCTACCGTCTGATCCGTGCGCGTGCTGCTGGTGGAGGACGAGGTGCCGCTCGCAGAGATGGTGCGACGGGGGCTGGTAGCCGACGGGCACTCCGTGCAGGTGGTCCACGACGGGCCCGGCGGGCTCGCCGCAGCCGGTACGGGCGAGCACGACGTCGTGGTCCTCGACATCATGCTGCCCGGCCTTTCGGGCTACCAGATCCTGCAACGCCTGCGCGCCGACGGGGTCTGGACGCCGGTGCTGATGCTCACCGCGAAGGACGGCGAGTACGACGAGGCGGACGCGTTCGACCTCGGGGCCGACGACTACCTGGTCAAACCCTTCTCGTTCGTGGTGCTGCTCGCTCGCCTGCGCGCCCTGCTGCGCCGTTCCGGGGAGGCCCGCCCGACGGTGCTGACGGCCGGTTCGCTCACCCTGGACCCGGCCCGGCACCGCGTGTTCCACGACGACACCGAGATCACCCTGACCCCCCGCGAGTTCGGCGTGCTGGAGTACCTCATGCGCCACGCGGGCGAGGTGGTGACCAAGACCGACATCCTGCGCGCCGTGTGGGACGCCCACTACGAGGGCGAGGTCAACGTCGTCGAGGTCTACGTCGGCTATCTCCGTCGCAAGATCGACACCCCGTTCGGGAGCCACAGCATCGAGACACTGCGCGGCGTCGGCTACCGGATGGTCGACCCGGCCTGACCCGGCGTGCGGCCACCGGCCGCGACGCCGCGCGGATCGGTGAGCGGCGCTACCTCCGCCGGGACGGCGGGCATGCCCCACGGCGCGGTCGCAGGGTCACGGCGGGCGTCGTCGTCACGGATACGGGCGCCGTGGTGGGACGCCGGGACGGGATTCGCGGGCACGACCGACCCCGACCGGACGATCTCGAACTCGCGCGTCGCCGGCTCGCCGAATTGTGTCGACCCACCCCCGGATCCGGGCCGACTCGCGAGCTCATCGTGGTCCCCCGCCAGGCCGGATGCCACCGGGAGTCGCACCCGGAACAGCGCACCTCCACCCGGCGCCCCGGTCAGTTCGACGGTGCCGCCGTGCGCGGCGACCACCTCCGCGACGATCGCGAGCCCGAGCCCGGAACCGCCGTCGGCGCGGGCGCGGGCGTCGTCGAGCCGGACGAACCGCTCGAAGACCCGTGCCCGGTCGGCCGCCGGCACCCCGGGCCCGTCGTCGGAGACCTCCACGACGGCGTGGTCACCGTCGCGGACCACCGTGACCAGCACCCGGGACCGGGCGTGGCGGCGCGCGTTGTCGACGAGGTTGCGCAGCACGCGCACGAGCTGCCCACGGTCGCCGACGACCCGGACCGGCTCGGCCCGCACCACCGCCCGCACCCCGCCCTCGCCCGGACGGCCCTGCTCGGCCTCCGCAACCTCGTCGAGATCGACGTCCTCGCGGCGCGGCCGCAGCCCGCGCTCATCGGCCCTGGCCAGCAGCAGCAGCGCGTCGACGAGCCGGTTCACCCGCTCGGTCTCGCCGCGCAGCGCCGTGACGGTGACGGGATCGGACGTATCGCGTTGCAGGAGTTCCAGGCCCGCCGCGATGGTGGCCAGCGGGCTGCGCAGCTCGTGGCTGGCATCGGCGACGAACCTGCGCTGCACCCCCTGGGCCGCCTCGAGGCGGGCGATCATCGCGTTCATCGTCTCGGCGAGGCGGCCCACCTCGTCCCGGGCTGCGGGGACGGGGACACGCTGGGTGAGGTCGCGCGCCGTCATCGCCGCCACCCGGGCGCGGATCGCCTCCACCGGGCGCAGCGCGCGCCCGGCGAACAGATGGGTGGCCGCACCAGCGACGACGAGGAGGATCGGCACGCCGAACAACAGGTAGAACAGGATCGTATCGGTGGCGGCGTCGACAGCGGTCAGCGGCATCGCCACGATCACGACAACGTGGCGCCCGGCGGATTGGGCGCCCGCGACGACGAGAACGGCGTCCACCACCGCGCCGTCGGCCCGGATGGCCGGGGCCCCGGCCATCAGCACCGTGTCACCGTCGGGAGGGCGGAGCGGCGACATCGGAGTCGCGGTTCCGGCGGCGGCCGTGCCGCCCTCCACCACCGTGCTGATGCTGGTGTCGCTCTCGGACTCGTACTCGACGATTACCTGGGCGAGCTCGTCCGGGGTCGTGAGCGAGTCGAGCGCCTCGCGGGCGTTCTCGTTGGCCTCACCCTGGAAGTTGCCGTCGAGCCGCTGGACGATCTGCTCGGCGCGCTGCTCGGCGGCGGACACCACGGTGCCGCGCAGCGACTGGCCCACGAGGTACACGAGCGCCACGCCCGCGATGATGAGGGCCACCGCCACCACCCCGGCGGCCGACAACGCCGAGGCCACCCGCACGCCGACCCGGGACCGCATCCAGCGTGGCGAATCGGCCATACCGTCAGAGTAACGAGCGCCACTGTGACGCCGCTGAGCCCGGACCTCGACGATATCGGCACGCGCTGACCACCCGCTAGGCTTCTTGGATGGCTGCTTCCCCGGCGCCGCGAACCTCCACGCGGCGCGAGCAGATCCTTGCGGTCGCGGCACACCTGTTCGCCAAGCACGGCTTCCACGGAGTGAGCATCGCCGACCTCGGCGCCGCGGTGGGGGTCAGCGGGCCCGCGCTCTACCGGCACTTCCCGGGCAAAGAGGCGTTGCTCGCGGAGATGCTCGTCGGCATCAGCGAGCACCTGCTCGCCGGCGGGCAGGAGCGGGCCGCGGCGTCGGCCGACCCGCACGAGGTGCTCGTGGCGCTCGTCGCGTTCCAGGCCGACTTCGCGCTGCGCGAGCCCGAGCTGATCGTCGTGCAGGACCGCGACCTCGCCAACCTGCCCACCGCCGCCCGTCACCAGGTCCGGCAACTGCAGCGCACCTACGTCGAGATCTGGGTCGACACGCTGCGCCGCGTACACCCCGGGTTGTCCGCCGAGGCGGCGCGGGTCGCCGCGCACGGAGCGTTCGGGCTCCTCAACTCCACACCCCACACCGTTCGCAGCGCCGACGCCGTAGGCCTGCTGCGCCGGATGGCGCTGGCGGCCCTGGCCGATGTCGGCCTCATCGACCCGCCGGGCTGAGATCCCGCTCCATCTCCGGAACCCGCTCCGGACGCACCCAACCCGGCCACATCAGCAGGCGCAGGCCGTTGAGGCACACGACCACCGTCGACAGCTCGTGGCCGGCCACGCCGAGCGCCAGCGGCAGCGTTCCGAACAGGTCCCAGCCGACGAGCCCGACGATCACCGCACACGCGAATGCGAGGTTCGCCCGGGAGATCGCCCGGGCCCGCCTGGCAAGAATCAGCAGCGGGACGAGCCCGGTCATCGGGTCGCGCAGCAGCACCCCGTCGGCGGCCTGGACACTCAGTGCGCTGCCCCCCTCGCCGATCGCGAGGCCCACGTCGGCGGTGGCGAGCAGCGGCGCGTCGTTGATGCCGTCGCCGACGGCGAGCACGGTGCGCCCCTGCTCCTGCCACCGCGCGACGACCGCCGTCTTGCCGGCCGGGAGCAGCCCCGCCCGCACGTCGGTGATGCCGAGGGCGGCACCGATCGCGGCGGCGGGCACGGGCGCGTCGCCGGTGAGCAGAGCGGGCGGGCTGCCCGTGAGCGCGGTCAGGCCGGCGACGGTGGCGATGGCTTCCGGGCGCAGGGTGTCGGCGAGCGCCAGTACCCCGGCCGGTCGGCCGTCGACGAGGACGACGACGGCCGTGCGCCCCGCGGCCTCGTGGCGGGCGACGATCGCGTGGGCCGGGCCCGGCCCGTCGAGCAACGTGGGCCGCCCCACCACGACCTCCAGCCCCTCGACACCCGCCCGGACGCCGGTGCCGGGAAGGGCCCGAAAATCATGGGCCACGAGGTTCCGGGCGCCGGGCACGACGCGGGCGGCGCGGACCGCGCGGCCCAGGGCATGCTCGCTGCCGGCCTCGGCCGCCGCCGCGAGCGCGAGCACCCGGTCGACCGGCAGCCCGATCGGCTCGACGGCAACCAGCTCCGGGCGTCCACGGGTGACGGTGCCGGTCTTGTCCAGCGCCACCGTGTCGACGGCGGCCAGCGCCTCGACGACCGTGGCGTCCTTGAGCAGCACCCCGTGCCGTCCCGCGGCGGCGATGGCGGCGAGCAGCGGCGGCATCGTCGCCAGTACCACCGCGCACGGCGAAGCAACGATCATGAACGTCATCGCCCGGAGCAGCGTCGGCTCGAACGCGGCGCCGAACAGCAGCGGCAGCACCAGCAACGCGAGCGCCCCGATGACGACGGCCGCCGAGTAGCGCTGCTCGATCCGCTCGACGGCGAGCTGGCGGCCGGCCTTGGTGTCCGTGGCGTGCCTGACCTGCGTAGCGATGCCCGCGATAACACTGTCGGCCGGGTCGCGTTCCACCAGTACCCGCAGCGTTCCGGTGCCGTTGAGGGTGCCGGCGTGCACGGTGTCACCCGGACCGGTCGACACCGGGAGCGGCTCGCCGGTCAGGCCGGAGGTGTCGACGTCGCTGGCGCCGTGGAGGACCGAGCCGTCTGCAGGGATCCGGTCGCCCGGCCGGACCAGCACCACGTCGCCGACGGTCAGCTCCCCCGCGGGGACCTCCCGCTCGGGCTCGTAGATCGTGGCCGTCTCGGGCGCGAGATCGAGCAGGGCGTGGATGCTGGCCCGGGTGCGGGCTGTCATCACGGCCTCCAGCGCGCCGGAACTCGCGAAGATCACGATGAGCAGCCCACCGTCGAAGGGCTGGCCGATGGCTGCTGCGGCGGCGGCGGCCACCACCATCAGCAGGTCGACATCCAGGCGGCGCTGGGCAAGCTCCCGCAGGCCCTGCACCGCCGGCTGCCAGCCCCCGGCCAGATAGCAGACGACGTAGAGCATTCCGACCAGAGGGGATGGCAGGCCCAGCAGATCCGCGGGGACGGCGAGCAGGAAACCGGCTAGCGACACCGCCGCCCAGCGGACCTCTGGCATGGACCGATACGGATACATGCGTACCAACATAGCTGCGTATGCGCGCAGATATGCACCCAGGTCATTACTTGAGTGGCTGTTCATATGTAGACTGCACCCATGCACGACGGCATCCCCGACTTCGCGATGCCGCATCCCGGTGAGGTGCGGCGGGCGTCCGACGCGCTGCGCATGCTGGCCGACCCCACCCGCATCAAGATCCTCTGGGCGCTGCTGCACGGCGAGACGTCGGTCGCGTGCCTGGCCGAGCTCGTGGGCGCGGCCCCCACCGCGGTCAGCCAGCACCTCGCGAAGCTGCGGCTCGCCGGGCTCGTCGAGGGTCGTCGGGAAGGCACCTTCATCTACTACTCGGCCGGCGACGGCGATGTCCGCGCCCTGCTCACCGAGGCTTTGGCGCTCGGTTCCCCGGCTCGCACCGCAAGCACTCGCTGACCCGTCCGCCCGTCGAGCGGGCGCACTCCGGTGTGACGTCGACACGATCACCGCCGCCCTGATCGCCACCGGCACCCCACGACGACCATCGACGCGCGGCACCCGCCCAGGTGGGGCCGGAGCCCGCACAGTCCGGGCTCGGACAGCGACACCCGTCGCCGCCCAGCATGATGACCACGTCAGGCACGCCGGTCCGTCCGGCGCCGCTGTTCGCGGAGGGCAGATGGATCTCAACGCCGACCTCGGGGAGTCGTTCGGGCGCTGGGTGCTCGGCGACGACGACGCCATGCTCGCAGTGGTGACGTCGGCGAACGTGGCATGCGGGTTCCACGCGGGCGACCCGTCGACGCTGCGGCGGACCTGCGCCGGCGCGACCGCCCGCGGCGTGGCGGTGGGGGCGCAGGTCGGGTACCGCGACCTCGCCGGGTTCGGTCGCCGCTTCGTCGACATGGATTCCGGCGAGCTCGCCGACGACGTCGTCTACCAGCTCGGCGCGCTCGACGCGATGTGCCGGGTGGCGGGCACGGCGGTGCGCTATGTCAAGCCGCACGGGGCGCTGTACAACGCGGTGGTGCACCACACCGCACAGGCCACAGCGGTGGTGGCCGCCGTCCGCGACTTCGACGCGGGCCTCGCCGTGCTGGGTCTACCCGGCTCGGAACTGCTGCGCGTGGCGGCCGCCGCGGGGCTGCGCGCGGTGCCGGAGTTCCTCGCCGACCGCGGCTATACGGCTGCCGGGACGCTGGTTCCCCGATCGGAGCCCGGAGCGTTGCTGCTCGATCCGGACGAGGTGGCGGCGCGCGTGCTGCGGATGGTCACCGACGGCGTGGTGCGGGCTACCGACGGAACGGACGTGCCGGTGGTGGCCGAGTCGGTCTGCGTGCACGGCGACTCCCCCGGGGCCGTGGAGATGGCGACGGCGGTCCGGCGGGCGCTCGACTCCGTGGGACGCCCGCCGCGCAGCTTCACCACTACGGCCCCGGCATGACCGCGCACCGCGGGACGGAGTAGCGCGGTGAGGGTGCTGCTCTGTGGGGACGCCGGGGTGCTCGTCGAGGTCACCGACATTGCAGGGGTGCTCGCCATGGCCGACGCGGTGCGTGGGGCGGCGTTCCCGGGCGTGGTCGACGTCGTGCCCGCCGCGCGGACCGTACTACTCCTCGCCACCCCCGGCACCGATCTGGCGGCGCTGCGTCGCGCGGTGCTCGCGCTGCCCGTCGGGGTCGGGGAGGCACCGCTGGACGGCGACACGGTGGAGATCCCCGTGATCTACGACGGCCCCGACCTCGACGAGGTGGGTGAGCTCACCGGGCTCGGTGCCCGGGGCGTGATCACCGCCCACACCGCGACGCCGTGGCGGGTCGCGTTCGGCGGCTTCGCACCCGGCTTCGCCTATCTCGCCGGGGGCGACCCGCAGTTGAACGTGCCGCGCCGCGCCGACCCGCGGACCCGGGTACCGGCGGGCTCTGTGGGGCTCGCCGGGGAGTTCAGCGGGGTGTACCCGCGTTCCTCGCCCGGTGGCTGGCAGCTGATCGGCCGCACGGACGCGGCGCTGTGGGCACTCGACCGCGACCCGCCCGCCCTCCTCCGCGTCGGTGCGCACGTCCGGTTCGTCGACGCCCGATGACCCGAACCGGCCGGCCATCCGGACACCTGTGGCGGTTCGGTGCGTCTCCGATACCGCCGCATGCGCCGATCAGGCGAGGCGGGGGGACGGGAGGATGAGGCGGGTCATCGAGGTGCTCGCGACGGGTCCGCTGGCCCTCGTCGAGGATCTGGGGCGGCCGGGGTTCGCCGCATCCGGGGTCGGACGCTCCGGTGCCGCCGATCGGGGGGCGTTCCGGCTGGCCAACCGGCTCGTGGCCAACCCGGAGGACCTCGCTGGTATCGAGGTGGTGTTCGGCGGGTTGATCGTGCGGGCCGCGGGTGCCGGGCCACTGACCGTGGCGCTGGCCGGGGCCCCGGCCCCCGCCGACATCGACGGCAGGCCTGTCGGTCACCACGCCGTGCTCGTCCTACGCCCCGGCCAGGTGCTGACGCTCGGTGTGCCATCGGTCGGGCTGCGCACCTACGTGGGCGTGCGGGGCGGTCTAGAGGTCGCGCCGGTGCTCGGGTCACGCAGCACCGACGTGCTCTCCGGTCTCGGGCCCGCAGTCCTCGCCACCGGCGACGTGTTGTCGGTGGGCCCGGAGCCTGCGGGGTTCCCGCTCATCGACGTGGCACCGGTCGCCGAGCCGCCGGGCGGGACCGTCACGCTGCGCGCCGTGCTGGGGCCCCGCGCGGACCGGTTGGCCGACCCGAGCGCCCTCGCACGCACCCTCTGGACGGCATCGAGCCGCTGCGACCGCGTCGGCATGCGGCTCGACGGCGAGCCGATGGCGAACCGCTCCGAGGACGAGCTGCCCAGCGAAGGCATGGTCAGGGGCGCGGTGCAGGTGCCCGCGGGCGGTGCGCCGGTGCTGTTCCTTGCCGATCACCCGGTGACGGGCGGCTACCCCGTGGTCGCGGTGGTGCTCGACGCCGACGTCGACCGGGCCGCACAGGTTCGCCCCGGTCAGCAGGTGCGCTTCAGGTTCGTACCCCATCCCTGGGCCGGCTGACCCGCCTCCCAGCAGGCAGGTCGCGACGCCGACCAGGGCCGGCGCGGGCGGCGGATCGCCGACCGAACGCAGGGGATTCGGGCTCGTAGGACCCGGCCACACGGACCGCGACGACGACGAGCGCCCCCTGAGGCGCCGGAACGGGGAGGAGGGTCGGAACGGGCGGGGCGGCGGTCACGTCGATGATCGACCGCGGGGCCCGACATTCTCGCGCGGGTTGCGGACTCCGACGGGAGCCGCGAGGCGGGTCGGCACGGAGCGGCCGCGCAGCAGCGTCGCCTCACCCAGGTCCCACCGGGCCGCCTCCTCGGGGCGCGCGAGCCGCACCGCTGCGGCCGCGGCGAGGACCCGGCCCTCGACCGACTTCG
>JBKJPD010000109.1:0-3016 GCA_046595345.1 Pseudonocardia sp. | reverse complement strand
TCGCCGACGACCTGACTCGCGTCGTCACCGCGGCCGAGGAGGCCGGGTTCGCCCGCGTCAGCGTCATGGACCACGTCTGGCAGATCGGGTTCCTCGGGCCGCCCGAGCACGCGATGTTGGAGGCCTACACGACGCTGGGCTACCTCGCCGCCCGCACGTCGCGCGTCGAGCTGCTGGCCTGGGTCACCGCCGTCAGCTACCGGGAACCGGGAATGCTCGCGAAGCTGGTCTCGACCCTCGACGTGCTGTCGAAGGGCCGCGCGTGGCTGGGGATCGGCGCGGCGTGGAACGACGAGGAGGCCCGCGGGCTCGGGTTGCCGTTCCCGACGACCGCGGAGCGGTTCGAGCGACTGGAGGAGACCCTGCAGATCTGCCTGCAGATGTGGGGCGACGACGACGGCCCCTACGACGGCAGGCACTACCAGCTCGGGCGCACGCTCAACTCGCCCCAGCCGATCCGTCGCCCGCCGATCCTCATCGGTGGTGGCGGCGAGAAGAAGACGTTGCGCCTGGTGGCGCAGTACGCCCAGGCGTGCAACCTGTTCCCGGGTCCCGAGCTCGAGCACAAGCTCGACGTCCTGCGCGGGCACTGCGAGGCCGTCGGCCGCGACTACGACGACATCGAGAAGACCGTGATGTTCCAGTTCGATCCCGGCGACAAGGGGGAGAACGTCGACGCGCTCATCGAGCAGCTCCGCGCCCTCGCCGGGCTCGGTATCGCCGAGGCGCACGGAATCGTGCCGCGGGTGTGGGAGACCGAGCGCCTCGCGCTGGTCGGGAGGGAGATCATTCCCGCGGCCGCGGAGATGTAGCGCGGCCTCCCACCGGAGAGGTGGTGTCCGGGAGGACGAATCAGCACGGTCGGGTGCGCGGAGCCGTTCCGGTATCGGTCTCGGTATCGGTAACGTCGGGGGTGCCGGGCCACCAGCGAGGGAGTCGACCAGTGAGTGAACAGAGCCGGATCGGGGTCACGGGGCTGGCGGTGATGGGGGCGAACCTGGCCCGCAACATCGCCCGGCGGGGGGTGCCGATCGCGGTGCACAACCGCACATCGGCTCGCACCAGGGAATTCATCGACGCCTACGGCGACGAGGGCGCGTTCACCGCCGCGGAGTCGTTGAAGGACTTCGTGGCGGCACTGGAGAAGCCACGGCGGATCATCGTGATGGTGAAGGCCGGCGCGCCCGTGGACGGGGTGATCACCGACCTCACCCCGCTGCTCGACGAGGGCGACATCATCATCGACGCCGGCAACTCGCACTTCCCGGACACGTTGCGTCGTACCAGGGAGTGTGCCGCGAATGGGCTGCGCTTCATGGGCGTCGGCGTGTCGGGTGGTGAGGAGGGCGCGCTGCTGGGGCCGAGCATCATGCCCGGCGGTGACGCGGCCGCGTACGCCGAGGTGGAGGAGATCCTCACGAGCATCTCGGCGGTCGTCGATGGCACGCCGTGCTGTGTCCACGTCGGACCCGACGGGGCAGGGCACTACGTGAAGATGGTGCACAACGGTATCGAGTACGCCGACATCCAGCTCATCGCCGAGGCCTACGACCTGCTCACCCACGTCGCCGGGCTGGACGCCCCGGCCATCGCGAAGATCTTCGAAGAGTGGAACACCGGCGACCTGGAGTCGTTCCTCATCGAGATCACCGCCACGGTGCTCGGCAAGACCGACGACACCACCGGAGGTCCGCTGGTCGACGTGATCATCGACCAGGCCGAGCAGAAGGGCACCGGCACCTGGACCGCGATCGACGCACTCAGCCTCGGCGTCCCGTTGACCGGTATCACCGAGGCCGTGTTCGCCCGAGGACTCTCCGCGTTGCGCGACGAGCGGCGCGCCGCGGCGTCCACGCTGGCCGGGCCTACCCCGGGCGCGGGGGCGAACCGGGAGGACCTCGTCGAGGACATCCGCCAGGCGCTCTACGCGAGCAAGGTCGTGGCGTACGCGCAGGGCTTCGCGCAGATGCGCGCGGCGTCACAGGCCAACGGCTGGGAACTCGATCTCGGTGCGATGGCCACCATCTGGCGCGGTGGCTGCATCATCCGCGCGCAGTTCCTCAACCGCATCCGCGACGCCTACGCCGAGCACGACGACATCACCAACCTGCTGATGGTGCCGTACTTCACCCAGGCCGTGGCCGGTGCGCAGGATGCCTGGCGACGGGTGGTGGTGACCGCCACCGAGCAGGGCGTGGCGATCCCGGCGTTCGCGTCGTCGCTGAGCTACTACGACGGCTACCGCCGCGAGCGCGGCCCGGCGAGCCTCATCCAGGGGCTGCGCGATTATTTCGGGGCCCACACCTACCGCCGCATCGACACCGAGGGCTCGTTCCACACCCGGTGGGGGCAGGACGGCACAGAGGTGCGCACCGACGGGTGAGCGTGCGCCCGTGATCGGCCCGCCAGGTGACGGGGCAGCATCGGGAGGTGCTCCGACAGCCATCCGGACTTGTCCACAGGCCCGCCACCGACGATCGTGGGGGTATGAGTCAGCAGGTGTTCGTGCTCGGCGGGGCACAGACCGATTTCGCCCGCAGCTGGGCCCGGGACTCGGCCGAGCCGCTCCGGGACATGCTCGCCGCGGCGGTGGCGGGCGCGCTGGCCGATGCCGATGTCCCCGCCGCCGACGTCGAGACCGGGCATGTGGGCAACCTCGCCGCGGAGCTCTTCACCGGGCAGGCCCATCTCGGGGCGCTGTTCACCACGCTCGACCCGGCCTGGGCCGCCCTGCCCACCGGACGGCACGAGGCGGCCTGCGCGTCGGGGAGCCTTGCGGTTCTCGTCGCGATGGCCGAGATCGAGGCCGGCCGCTACGACGTCGCGGTGGTGGTCGGCGTGGAACTCATGCGCAACGTCGGCGGGCGCCGGGCCGCGGACCATCTCGGCTGCGCGGCGTGGGTGGGCCGTGAGGACTTCCCGGACGGGCTGCCGTGGCCCACGTTGTTCGAACGGATCGAGCGGGAGGTCGACGACCGCTACGGCCTCGATCGCGAGCACCTGAGCCGTATCGCGG
>JBKJPD010000155.1:0-4896 GCA_046595345.1 Pseudonocardia sp. | reverse complement strand
CGTGATGCCGGCGGTGCGCGACGCGGCGATGCTGCGTTGCGCAGGCACCGACCCGGCCACTGCCGCGGCAGCTGAGCAGCTCTGGGCGGCGCTGACCCGGGAGATCCCCGATCCGGAGGCGGCCGAGCCCGCCGCCCTGCTGGCGGTGTCGGCGCTGCTGCGCGGCGACGGCGCGCTGGCCAACGTAGCGCTGGACAGGGCCGAGCGTGCATGGCCGGGCCACCGTCTCACCGGCCTGCTGCGCTCGATCTCGGAGATGGGGATGCGCCCGGGTGAGTTCCGTGGATGGTTGGGTCCGGGTTTGCTCGCCGACACGACGCCGGCTGTCCGGCGGACTTCGTCCCAGAGCCGTCGGAGGCCCCTGTGATGGCCTGCCGCGCCGGACTTTCGCCGGTCTCAGCTGGGGCGGTGCTCCCGGGTGAAGCGCCACGCGTCGCCGACGACAGTCGTCAGATCGGTATGCACGGGGCGCCAGCCGAGCTCGGCCGAGGCAGCCGCGCTGGAGGCGATCAGCACCGCGGGATCGCCATCGCGACGCGGTGCGATGGTCATCGGGATCGGGTGCCCCGTTACCGTCCGGCAGGCCTCGATCACCTCGCGCACGGAGAACCCGGTGCCGGAGCCCAGGTTGTACACGGCATGGCGGCCCGGAGCGGCGTGCTGAAGGGCAAGCAGGTGCGCGGAGGCGAGGTCGTCCACATGGATGTAATCCCGCACGCACGTGCCATCGGCTGTGGGCCAGTCGTCACCGAACACCTGCACCGCATCCCGCGTCCCGGACGCCACCTGCAGGATGATCGGAATCAGGTGCGTCTCCACCGCGTGCCGCTCGCCGAAGCGGCCGTGGGCGCCCGCCACGTTGAAGTAGCGCAGGCTCGTCGCCGCCAGTCCGTGGGCCACCGCGTAGGAGCCGATCATGTGGTCGATGGCCAGTTTGCTCGCACCGTAGGGATTGGTCGGCCGGGCCGGCGCCGTCTCCGTGATCGGTATCTGCTCGGGCTCGCCGTAGGTGGCGGCGGTGGAGGAGAACACCAGTCGGGGCGTCCCGTGGCGACGGATTGCCTCGAGCAGTCGCAGCGAGGCGACCACGTTGCCCGACCAGTAGATCTCGGGGTGCTGCACCGATTCACCGACCAGCGAGCGAGCCGCGAAATGCAGTACCCCGTCGAAGCCGTCGCGGAGGAGGTCGTCAGCCGCTTCGGCGAGGTCGCCCTTCACGAAATGCGCACCATCGGGAACCGCATCCGCGTGGCCCGTGGAGAGGTCGTCCAACACGGTCACGTCGTGCCCGGCGTCAAGCAGATGTACGGCGCAGACACTGCCGACGTAACCGGCTCCGCCGGTGACGAGCAACTTCACGGTGGTCCTCCTCGGGGCCCGGCTTCGCGGCGAGCCGGTCGGCGGCCCACCGTCTCACGTGTCCGGGTCCGCCCGGCGACGGGCCGGACCCGCAGCGTGCCGGGGTTGCCCGCTCCGCGGCAGATTCAGCGGGCGCGGACCAGTACGGCGTGCGCGATCAGTGGCGCCACCGTGGACGTCGAGCCGTCCGATTCCACCGGCACCGCGTCGCCGAAGCGGGTGATGGCCTGCACGTCGACATCGTGGCCGGGCACGATGCCGGCGCTCTTCAGCCCGGCCATCAGGTCGGTATCCACCTGAATGTGCTCGGCGATGCGCCGCACCTGTACCCGGCCGCCCCCGCGGCGGGCGAACTCGTCGAGCCGCTGGAGCCCCACCTCGAGGGTCGGTGGGGCGGAGATACCGGCCGGGCCGCTCGAGGGCGGCCGCGAGAGCTCGTCGAGACCGGGGATCGGGTTGCCATACGGGGAGATCGTGGGATTGTCGAGCAGGGCCACCAGTTTGCGCTCCACCGCATCGCTCATCACGTGCTCCCAACGGCATGCCTCGGCATGCACGAGTTCCCACTCCAGCCCGATCACGTCGGAGAGCAGGCGCTCGGCAAGGCGGTGCTTGCGCATCACCGACACCGCTCGGGAACGGCCCTCGTCGGTGAGTTCGAGGTGCCGGTCCCCGGCCACGACGACGAGCCCGTCCCGCTCCATCCGGGCTACGGTCTGGCTGACCGTAGGACCACTCTGCCCGAGGCGTTCGGCGATCCGCGCGCGCAGAGGTGTGACACCCTCCTCTTCGAGTTCGTAGATGGTCCGGAGGTACATCTCGGTGGTATCGATGAGCTCGTTCACGCGCACAGCCCTTTCGTCTCACACCATCCTATCCGGGCGAGGAGGTATCGACATCGCGCCGTACCGGCACGATGGGCGCATCGCCACGTTCCACCCGTCACACCCGGTGAGACGGGCGTGACCACGCATCGCGGCGACGGATCCGGAACCCGCACAGCGGGCCGCGATCGCCTACGGTCGGCGGCATGAGTCCGCGCGCGGCTGTGGTGTGGACGCCCGATTTTCTGGGCTACGACCTCGGCGACGACCACCCGCTCGATCCGGTGAGGCTCGACCTCACCATGCGCCTTGCCACCGAGCTCGGGGTGCTGGAGGGCGTCGAACCGCTTGTGCCCGCGCCCGCTCCCGACGGGGAGGTCCAGCGGGTGCACGTGCCGTCATACCTCACGGCGGTCAAGTCTGCTCCTGAGGCGCCCCACCGGGTGGGCCACGGGCTGGGCACCGAGGACAACCCGATCTTCATGGGCATGCACGAGGCGAGCGCACTGGTCTGCGGCGGTTCGCTGCTCGCGGCCCGGGAGATCGCAGAGGGCCGCGCCGACAGGGCCGTCAACATCGCCGGCGGGCTGCATCATGCGATGGCGGACCGGGCGTCCGGGTTCTGCGTCTACAACGACTGCGCCATCGCGATCTCCTGGCTGCTCGACCACGGCTTCGACCGCGTCGCCTACGTCGATGTCGACGTCCACCACGGTGACGGGGTGCAGGCCGCGTTCTACGACGACCCGCGGGTTCTCACCATCTCGATGCACCAGCACCCCATGACGTTGTGGCCGGGCACCGGCTGGCCCGGGGAGTACGGCGAGGGTGCGGGGGCCGGGTACGCGGTGAACGTGCCGCTGCCGCCGGGCACCGCGGACGGGGGCTGGCTTCGGGCCTTCCACGCCGTGGTGCCCTCGCTGCTCACGGCGTTCCGGCCGCAGATCCTCGTCACCCAGTGCGGTGTCGACACCCACTTCGAGGACCCACTGGCCAATCTGGGGCTCTCGGTCGACGGACACCGGGAGATCTACCGCAGGCTGCGTGAGCTCGCCGAGCACACCGCCGGTGGCAAATGGCTCGCCGTGGGCGGGGGCGGCTACGGGCTGTTCCGGGTCGTACCCCGGTCCTGGACCCACCTGATCGCCACCGTGCTGGACCGCGACGTCGAGCCCGACCTGCTGATTCCCGCGGGCTGGGTGTCGCACACGGCAGGCCTCACCGGCCAGGAGCTTCCGATCTCCATGACCGACGGCCGCGACACCGCGCACGACCCCTGGACCGAAGGCTCCGACCGGGTCGACACCGCGGTGCTGGACACCCGGCGCGCGGTGTTCCCGATGCATGGCCTGGACCCCGACGATCCCCGGGACTGATATGGACCCCACGACGACCCCCGTCGGCCCGCCGGCTGTCGCACCTCCAGACTCGCCGGATGCGGCTGCGCCGGGTGCCGTTGCGCCGAATTCCGTTGGGGCACCGGCGGAGGTGTCTGCGGTGGACCCCGTCGACAACGGCCCCGATTATCCGCGGGCCTGGGAGGCCGACGTCGTGGCCACCGACGGCGGCATCGTGCACCTGCGCCCGATCCGGCCGAGCGATGCGGACGCGCTGATGCGTTTCCACGAGAGCCTGTCGCAGCGCACGCGTTACCTGCGGTTCTTCGGGCCCTACCCGCGCATCTCCCCACGTGACCTCGCGCGCTTCACCACTGTCGACCACCGCCTCCGGGTGGCGTTCATCTGCCTGCTCGGTGACGAGATCATCGCGGTCGGCCGCTACGAGGGACTGCCCGGCGCCGGCGGCACCACGGGAACGGACGGCAGCGGGTCCGCAGAGGTCGCCTTCGTGGCCCGCGACGAGCACCAGGGTCGAGGTCTGGGTTCGATCCTGCTCGAACATCTCGCGGCCGCCGCCCGGGAGAACAGGCTGCGCCGGTTCGAGGCCGAGGTGCTCGTCGAGAACCATCAGATGGTGCGGGTCTTCCGGCAGGCCGGCTACCAGGTCAGTAGGGCCTTCGCCGACGGCGTGCTGCACCTGGAGTTCGACATCGACCCCACCGAGCAGTCACTGGCCGTCCGCGACGCCCGGGAGCAGCGGGCCGAGGCGCGCAGCGTGTACAACGTCCTGCACCCCAAGTCGGTCGCTGTGATCGGGGCATCCACCGATCCGTCCAAGATCGGGCACGCGGTGTTGGCCCACCTGCTGCGTGGCAACTTCAGCGGCCCGGTCTATCCCGTGAACTCCGGGAACAGCGGGGCGCGCTCCGTGCGCGGCGTTCGCGCCTACGCCTCGGTCACCGACATCCCCGACGAGGTCGACCTGGCCGTCGTCGCGGTGCCCGCGGCGGGCATCGACGAGGTCATGGATTCGTGCCTGGAGAAGGGCGTCACCACCCTGGTGGTGATCAGCTCGGGCTTCGCCGACGCAGGTGAGGGCGGCACCGTCGCGGAGCGGCGGTTGGTCAGCGAGGCCCGCGCGCACGGGATGCGGGTGATCGGGCCCAACGCGCTCGGGATCGTCAACACCTCTCCCGACGTGCAGCTCAACGCCACGCTGGCCCCGGATATCCCCGGCGCCGGGCGCGTGGGGTTCTTCTCCCAGTCCGGCGCCCTGGGCACCGCGATCCTCGCGTCGGCGAAGGAGCGCGGCCTGGGCCTGTCCACGTTCGTCTCCGCGGGCAACCGCGCCGACGTCTCGGGCAACGACATGC
>JBKJPD010000099.1:0-4168 GCA_046595345.1 Pseudonocardia sp. | reverse complement strand
GGCGGGTGGCTGGTCTCCAGCACCCGCACCAGATCCGAGGTGTCGGCGACGACCACCCCGCCGAGCCGGAGTACCGTACGGCGGGAGTCGCGTTCGGCGCGGGGCGGGCGTGGGTAGTCCCAGACGGACTCCTGGCCGGGTCCGGGCTTCGCGGGACGGGGTCGGGACACGAGTTTCTCCATTCGGCAACGTCGGCGTCGCCCAATCCCCACGGTGCGGACAGACCGATCGTCGAGGCCTCAACTGTAGGGGCCGTAATGCCCGTTCTACCCGAGCCGAAGCAGGGTGCCGGAGCCACTGCCATCACCGCGACGCCCGACGGCAGGCGAATCCTGATCCGTGACTCCGCCCTCAGTTGTGCCGGAGATCGGACGGGTAGGTGGCCAGCAGCGCCAGCGGCATGCCCTGGCGGCGCAGGACGTGTCCCCACAGGGCGGTGTCCTGGCCGGTCAGCAGGTCGTCGGGGAGCGCGGACACCACAATCCAGTCACCGCGCCCGATCTCCACGGTCAGCTGCCCGGCGTCCCATCCGGAATAGCCCGCGAACACCCGCAGCCCGCGCAGCCGGGGTGCGAGCGCGCCCGGATCGCCGTCCAGGTCGACGAGCGCCACCGGCCCGCGCACCGCCACCAAACCGGCGAGAGCTGCCGGATCGTGACCGGTGCGCAAGGCGGCGAGACAGATCGCCGTCTGCGACTCCACCGGGCCGCCGACGAACATCGTCGGCCTCGACGACAGCGGCGCCCACGAGGGCAGGACGTCGCGCACCGCCACATCGCTGGGGCGGTTCAGTACGACGCCGAGGCTGCCCTGGTCCCGATGTTCGATCATGTAGACGACGGTCCGACGGAAGTTCGGATCGAGCAGGCCGGGGGCCGCGACGAGCAGGCTTCCGGGGGAGATCCCGGAATCGTCACTGTGCCCTGCACCGGAGCGGTCGTCCACCACGTGGCCCATCGTCGCACCCTCCCGGGCCGCGTAACCTGCCCCCGTGCCCACACCGGGACCCTCAACGCCGCCCGCGACACCCGGCCCGCCACCGGACGCCGGTCCGGAGCCCTCCGCAACCTCATCGAACCCAGCCGAGAAGCTCGGATTCGCCCGCCTGATCCGCACCCGCGGCTATCGGCGGCTGCTCGCCGTCCGGTTCGCCACGCAGTGGGGCGACGGCATGTTCCAAGCCGCACTGGGCGGGGCCGTGCTGTTCAACCCGGAACGCCAGGCCGATCCGCTGGCCGTCGCCGCCGGGCTCGCCGTGCTGCTGCTGCCCTACTCGGTGATCGGCCCGTTCGCCGGGGCGCTGCTGGACCGCTGGGACCGGCGCCGCGTCGTGCTGTTCGCCAACATCCTGCGGGCCGTGCTGGTCATGCTGGTAGCGGCCACGGTGTTCACGGGCGTGCAGGGGATGCCGCTGTACCTCGGCGCGCTGGTGGTCGCCGGTGTCAGCCGGTTCGTGCTGTCGGGCCTGTCGGTCGCGCTCCCGCACGTCGTGCCGAAGCACCATCTCGTGGAGGCCAACACACTCGCCGTGACGGTCGGGGCGGGGATGGCCGCTCTCGGAGCCGCGAGCGCCATCGGGTTGCGCGAACTGCTGGGCCCCGGCGACACCGGGTCGGCCCTCACCACACTGACTGCGGCCATCGGATCCGTGATTGCCGCCGCGCTCGCGTCAGGGTTCGGCCGGGGCGTTCTCGGACCGGACGGGACCGGGGCCCGCGAGCGCACCCTGAGCGCCGTCGTACACGGGTTCGGGGTCGGGGCCCGTGCGACGATCGCGACCCCGTCGATCGCGGCATCGTTCCTCGCACTGGCCGCCCACCGGATCGCGTTCGGCATCACGACCTTGCTGACGTTGCTGCTGTTCCGCTTCGCCTTCACCGACGCGGGCCTGTTCCGCTCCGGGCTCGCGGGCATCGGGGAGGCCGTCGTACTGGCCGCGGCCGGGCTGGGGACAGCGGCGCTGCTCGCCCCGTGGATGGTGCACCGCTGGGGCAGGCCACGCACCGTGCGCGTGGCGCTGCTCGTCGCGGCGGCCACGCAGCTCGGGCTGGCCGCACTGCTCAGCATGCCCGCCGTGCTGGTGGCGGCGTTCCTGCTGGGCCTGTCCGGCCAGGCCGTCAAGCTCTGCACCGATGCCGCGGTGCAGAGCGAGGCACCCGACGGGGTGCTGGGACGGGTGTTCGCGCTCTACGACATCGTCTTCAACGTGGGCTACGTGCTCGCGGTCGCAACGGCCGCATTGCTCGGTCCGCCGGACGGCTACGCGCCCTGGCTGTTCGTCGTGGCGGGCGGCGTCTACGTCCTTGGCCTGCTGGCCCACGACTTGCAACTCCGCAGTGGAGCCCGCCCAGCCCCGGCATGACGGTTCAGCCGGGAACCACGCCGTTCTCCGCCGCCCAGCGCCGGAGTTCCGCTTCCGCCTCCGCCTCGCTGAGCGGGCCCGTCTCCATCCTGACCGCCAGGAGGTGCCGGTAGGCCTTCCCGACCAGTGGGCTCGCCGGGATGCCGAGCAGCTTCATGATCGCGTTGCCGTCCAGGTCGGGCCGGATGGAGTCGAGCTCCTCCTGCTCGCGCAGCGCGGCGATACGCCCTTCGAGGCCGTCGTAGCAGCGCTGCAACGCCGCGGCGCGGCGCCGGTTGCGGGTGGTGCAGTCCGAACGCACCAGCGCGTGCAGCCGGTCGAGCAGCGGACCGGCGTCGGTGACGTAGCGGCGCACCGCCGAGTCGGTCCACTCACCGTTGCCGTAGCCGTGGAAGCGCAGGTGCAGGAACACCAACTGGGCGACGTCGTCGATCACCGACTTCGGGTAGCGCAGCTCGCGCAGCCGCTTGCGCGTCATCTTCGCGCCCACCACCTCGTGATGGTGGAAGCTGACGCGGCCGTCGGGCTCCTTGCGGCGGGTGTCGGGCTTGCCGATGTCGTGCAGCAGCGCAGCGAGGCGCAGCACTAGATCCGGTTTCCCGTGCTCCTCCCTCTCGATCGCCTGCTCCATGACGGCCAGCGAGTGGGTGTAGACGTCCTTGTGCTGCATGTGCTCGTCGATGGCCAGTCGCATGGCGGGCACCTCGGGGAGCACGTGCTCGGCGAGCAGGGTGTCGACCATCAACTCGATCGCGCGCCGTGGGTGGGCGCCGAGGATCAGCTTCGAGAGCTCCACCTGCACCCGCTCGCGGGTGATGCGGGCCAGCTCGCCGGACATCGCCGTCATGGCCTCGACGACGCGAGGCGCCGGGGTGAACCCGAGCTGGGAGACGAAACGCACAGCCCGCAGCATCCGCAGGGGATCGTCGGCGAAGGACACCTCGGGGGCCGCAGGGGTGTCGAGAGTGCCGGCCGCGAGCGCGGCCAGCCCGCCGTGCGGGTCGACGAAGCGGTGCGCCTCGCCCGTCAGCTCCACCGCCATCGCGTTGACGGTGAAGTCGCGGCGCACCAGGTCGTCCTCGATCGTGTCGCCGAACGCGACGACCGGGTTGCGTGTGACGCGGTCGTAGGCGTCGGCACGGAACGTGGTGATCTCGACGGTGTCGCCGTGGCGGCGCGCGCCGACCGTGCCGAAGGCGATGCCGGTGTCCCACAACGCGTCCGCCCATCCGTCGAGCAGCACCAGCACCGCGTCGGGACGGGCGTCGGTGGTGAAGTCGAGGTCGTTCACAGCGCGGCCGAGCAGGGCGTCGCGGACGCTGCCCCCCACCAGATAGAGCCGATGACCGGCCGCGGTGAAACGTGCGGCGAGGTCGTGGGCCACCGCCGGGACCTGCACCATCTGCACCACCGCATCCTCCTGGGCTCGAACGATTTCGGGGGGCGCGGCGGGCCCGGTCGATCGGGGGGCAAGGGCAGTAGCGGACACGGCGGTCCAGTGTAGGCGCCGCTGTCGGACGGCTCGACGAGGATGGCGGCGGGCGCGGGTGCGGCGGGCGCGGCGACCCCCTCGATACCATCGGTTCATGTCCACCTCCCGCGGCCGCTCGGGCGGGCGCCGCGCGGGGCGTCCGCTGGACCGTCGACGGCGCCTGCGGACCGTCGACGAGACGTCGGCAGGCGGGCTCGTGGTGGACCATGCCTCCGGCACCGCCGCCGTCATCGGTCGGTTGGACCGCCGTGGACGGCTGCTGTGGTCGCTGCCCAAGGGCCATATCGAGGACGGCGAGACCGCGGAACAGGCGG
>JBKJPD010000669.1:0-2674 GCA_046595345.1 Pseudonocardia sp. | reverse complement strand
CCTACGCGGGCGCCATCCACGGTGTGGCGGGGGGTGGCCGTCCCCGCGGAGGATCGACCGGCGCCGGGTCCCCGGTATGTGCTGACCGACGCAGACTGGGCCGACCACGAGGACTGGCGGGGCAACATCGCCGCGTTGTGGCGGGCCCGGCGAGCGGCCGGCAAGCCCGTGGCGCCGTTGCGGACTCTGCAGCGGGCGTTCGCCACCCAGCTGTCGCCCGGGCAGAGAGCGGCGGTGGTCGACGGGGTGGAAGGCCGGCGTCGGCATCAGGTGTACCTGCGATGGGCTCCGGCGGCGCGCAATCAGCTGTGGGAGGGCGACCACAAGGAGCTGCCGGTGCTGGTCACGCCGCCGCGGGCGGTACGGCCTGTGAAGCCGTGGGTGACGATGTTCATCGACGGCTTCTCCCGGCTGATCATGGGGTGGGCGGTGTCGTTGCGCCCGGACGCCGGTGTGGTGCTCGCGGCGCTGCGCAGCGGCCTGGCTGGATCGGTTGCTCGAGGAGATCCGCCCGGGCGACACGCTGGTGGTGTGGCGGCTGGACCGGTTGGGTCGCTCGCTGCGGCACCTGATCGACGTGCCCACCGACCTCGGTGGGCGTTGACGGTCAACCTCGATCGTCAGTTCATCGAGGCTGCAAGGACGCCTTCTGGCTCGCTCGTGACGAGTACCGGATGTTCAGCGCCTGGGTGGAGGATGCGCTCCGCCGGCAGATCGTGTTCTCGTAGGTCGTGCCATCCGGAACCTGTGTCGGGTTGAGCGTGTCGTCTCGGCCGTCCTCAGACAGGTGCGCCGATGGCGGGACCCGGCCGCCCCGGGAGGTGTCAGGTCAGGGTCGGTCGAGACGGCTCAAGATCTCCGTGAACCCGGCATCGATCTTGGTGTTCACCGCGGCGAATCCGGCGTCGACCTTGGCGTCGAGAGCGGCCACGGTGGCGCGCACCTGGTCGAGCAGTTCGTAGACGGAGTCGATGTCGGCCCGCTGCTGCCGCACCTGGCGCTGGATCTCCGGCGAGGACATCGACGGAGCCTATCGCGGGGTCGTCACGCCCGTGCGGCGGTGAGCTGGAGTCACGGGACTGTCAACGGATCTCGAAGATTGACCCTGGCGGGCTCAGGTGGTCAGCGGTAGAGGTTGCGGGCTCGGTTGATCAGGCGCCGGATGACGGTAAGGGCGGCGGCAAGGTTGAGGTAGAACTCGACAATGACCTTGCGCTTGTCGGTGAACCGGCGGAGCTTGCCGTAGCCGTTCATCCACGAGTGGGTCCGTTCCACCGGCCAGCGTCTGCCGACCTGGATCGGGGCCGGGGCGCCCTTGACCGCGATCTCGTGGTCGAAGTCCAGGATCTCCAGCAGATCGCGGGTCTTACGCGAGTCGTAGCCGCGGTCCAGGTGCATGCACGGCCGCTCGGGCAGGGCCCGATCATGTCGCAGATCCCGGCCAGGGTCGGCTCCAGCAGCGGTGAGTCGTGATCGTTGGCCCGGGCCGCGACCAGGTGTAGCGGGATCCCGTCACACGCCACGGACCGCTTGGTGCCCTGCTTGCCCCGGTCGACCGGGCTGCGCCCGGACACCTCACCACCGCAGGGCGACCTGTCGGTCGACGGGGGCTTCCAGTACGACCCGGTCACCTCCATCGCAACTTCGGTGACACCCTCGGTGGCGAACAGGTGGTGGTCGTAACAAGACTCGTGTCCGCGCCAACGGCAGTGGATCGTCCGCGCCGCTGGCATGGTGGGCATCGCCCCGGGCGGGTGATCTGCGGCCGGTGCTCCGGGTCCCGGTTACCAGCCGGCGGTGCTGGGGACGGTCCCGACGGCGATGGCGTCAGCGAGGCAGCGGTGGTCGCGTTCGGTCTGATCGGCGTAGGCGACGGCGAACTCGCCCAGCGCATCGTCAAACCGGCGGCCCTTGCCGATGTAGGCGGCGATGGCGATGGCATCCCCGGTGCGGGCGTGCGCGCGGGCGAGCACCCCGCCGCAGGCCGTGGCGAACTCCACCAGCCGCGGGGCGATCATCTCGCCGCTCGCGATCACCTTCATGTCACGGAACTGCCGGACGTAGTAGTCGTGGCCGCGGTCCGAGGTCCATCCGACGAAGATGTCGGTGGCGCTCTGGATGAGTCGCTTGCCGACCACCACCCGCTGCCCGTGGTTGGTGTGGGTGCTCGCCCCGGAGAACGGTTCGTACACCGACGGCCCGGCCTGTTTGATCTGCAGGAACAGGGGGTCGGTCGCGTCCCGGCCCTCGAAGAGCACGAGGTAGACCCGCATGCCGATGCTGCCGACGCCCACGACCTGGCGCACACCGTCGACGGGGGAGAAGCGCCCGATGAGGTGGCGACGGTCCTCGGGGAGCGAATCGCGGTAGCTGAGATAGACCGACTCGGCGACGCCGTCGCTCTGGTGCACGCGGATGGGCGGATCCTCGGTGATCCGCAGGTGCCCGTCGCGCACCTCCGTGAGCTTCTTGAACGCCCCCCGGCTGGTACGCCGCTGCGCCTTCCGCTCGATGAACGTCGACGCCAGCCGCTGGTCGTTGTCTGTGAACACATCGACGAACTGCTCGACGGTGACCATGTCGTACCAGATGTCCAGCTGGCCGGCCGTGGTGTAACCCGACATCCGTTCCCGGTAGGCACGCAGGCAGGCCGCCACGGCCCGCTCCGCGACCG
>JBKJPD010000285.1:0-4459 GCA_046595345.1 Pseudonocardia sp. | reverse complement strand
GCAGCGCCCGGATGGGCGCCGGTGTGCCGTCCAGGTTGTTGCCGCCGTGGTTCGACACCGAGATCGCGGCGGCGCCGATGTCGACCGCCCGCTTGGCGTCGTCGATGCGGATGATGCCCTTGAGCATCACCGGGCCGTCCCACTGCTCGAGCAGCCAGCGGAGGTCCTCCCACGTCGGGGGTGGCGTGCCCATCCACTCGCCGTACGCCTCGAAGAACGTCTTCGTGGGCTCGCCCGGCATGGTCATGTTGGGGACGGACAGGTCGGGCAGCTCCCTCGTGCGGGCCCAGAGGGCGAGCCAGCGGGGCCGGCGCAGGGCTTGCGGCGACATCTGCACCATCGTCTTGAGGTCGAGCTTCTCCGGGATCGTCGGGCTGCCCCAGTCGCGGCCGTGGGAGAACGACCAGTCGAGGGTCACGATGAGGCCCACCGCTCCGGCCCGCTTCGCCCGGTCGAGGCGCTGGAGCATGTCGTCGCGGGTGCCGCACCAGTACACCTGGAAGAAGGTCTGGGGGTTGGCGGCGACGACCTCTTCCACGGGCTTGCTGCCGAACGAGCTCAACCCCATCGCCGTGCCGCGGGCGGCGGCGGCGCGGGCGACGGCGACCTCGCCGTCGGGATGGACCGCCTGCACGCCGGTGGGCGAGATCAGCACCGGCATGGAGAGGGGCTGGCCCATGACGCTGGTGGCCAGATCACGGGATCCGGCGAGGTCGGCGACGTGGGGGGCCAGTCCCAGCTCGTCGAACGCCGCCACGTTGTCGCGCAGGGTCACCCCGCCCTCGGCGCCGCCGAGGATCGCCTGGTGCACGAGAGGCGGCACGCGCTTCTCGGCCCGCTGCCGGGCGATCGCGACGGTCTCGAACCAGCCGCCGGCCATCAGCGGGCGAACCCGGCGAGGGGGTCCTCGTCACACGAGCGGTCAGGGCGTCGGGGGGTGAGCATCACGGGGGTGGAGATCCTCGAGTGGTCGGAGGTCGGGTGGGGGGTGGTCCCGGTCGCGACGGTGGCGAGCAGCGGGGCGCCGTTGCCCTTGACGCACTCGGGATCGGGACCGTCGAGGGGCAGGCCGGTGAAGAACTTCGCGGCCATGCACCCGCCGCGGCAGGCGTCGTAGGCCGAGCATGAGGCGCACGCACCGCCCGACTGCGGCCGGCGGAGGTCCTGGAACAGCTCGGACTCACGCCACACGTGGGAGAAGCCGCCGGTGGACCGGACGTTGCCGGCCAGGAACGCGTCGTGGATGGCGAACGGGCAGGCGTACACGTCGCCCACCGGGTCGATCAGGCAGACCACCCGGCCGGCCCCGCAGAGGTTGAGACCGGGCAGCGCTTCGCCGAGTGCGGACAGGTGGAAGAACGAGTCGCCGGTCAGCACCTGCGGTCGCGCGAGCAGCCAGCGGTAGAGCCGTCGCTGCTGGTCCTGCGTGGGGTGCAGGTCGTGCCAGGTCTCGGCCCCGCGGCCGGACGGGCGCAGCGCCGACGTGTGGGACGAGCTGCACCCCACCGCCGCCCAGCAGCGCCAGCTCTACGACTGGCTGGTCGCCCACGGCGAGGACGTGCTCACCGGCGACTCGTTCTTCCACCTCTCTGCTTACGGGGAAGCCCTGCCCGGGCTGAACCTGTGCGGTGCGGGTCGGGTGGTCTGCCTGATCGACCCGGTCGGCGACGTGTACGCCTGCCCGTTCGCGATCCACGACCAGTTCCTCGCCGGCAACCTCCGCTCGCCCGGGGGGTTCCAGGAGGTCTGGCAGAACTCGAAGCTGTTCACCGAGCTGCGCCAGCCGCAGACCGGTGGGGTGTGCCAGTCGTGCATGCACTACGACTCCTGCCAGGGCGGATGCATGGCGGCCAAGTTCTTCACCGGGCTGCCGCTCGACGGCCCCGACCCGGAGTGCGTGCGCGGGTTCGGCGAGCAGGCGCTCGCCGCTCGGGACGGCTCGACCGCGATCCCGAAGTCCGGAGTGGACCACTCCCGGTCTGCGCCGAGGAACTCGCGTGGCCCCGTGCCGGTGACGATCGGGATGCCGAGCCGTATCGACGGCGCCTCCGCGGGAGAGGACACGTCGCCGCGGCGTCCGGACAAGGCGTGCGAGACCAGCCCGCTGGCCGGCATGCCCGGAGACGCGTCCGACTCGCGGCTGCGGGTCCCGGTCGCCGGGAGCTGATCGTCGCGCCGGGCCCCCGGCAGCGGGCGCGGCAGACCTGACCGGCTCCGTGATCCACGTCGGCGGTACATGAGCGTCACCCGTGCAGCTCATGTACCGCAGGCGCTGATCAAGGTGGGGGAGGTCGTGTGTCGCCGAGCCTCGTCGGCCCCGTGACCCTGCGGGGACGGACCGCGTCGAGCCGGGTGCTGTTCGGGCCCCACGAGACCAACCTCGCGCGGCGCCGGGAGATCTCCGACCGGCACGTCGGCTACTACGCCCGGCGCGCCGCCGGAGTGATCGTCACCGAGGTGGCGTCCGTGCACGACTCGGACCATCCCTACGAGCGCGCGCCCCTCGCCGCCGACTGCGGGCAGGGCTGGGCCGACGCCGTGCGCGCCTGCCGCCCGCACGGCGCGCTCGTGCTCGCCGGGATCGGCCATGCGGGTGCCCAGGGCAGCACGGCCTACGGGCCGACGGTGCTGTGGGGACCGTCGCGCGTCGCCGACGTGGTGAGTCGCGAGGTTCCGATGGAGATGGAGTGCGCCGAGATCGATTCTCTGGTGGTGGGTTTCGCCGACGCGGCGGCGCTGGCCGTGCGGGCGGATCTGGACGGCGTCGAGGTGAACGCGGGGCAGCACTCGGTGCTTCGCCAGTTCCTGTCCGGGCTGACCAACCACCGGACCGACCCCTACGGCCACGACCGGGGCCGGCTGCTCCGCGAGGTGGTGGCCGCGGTCCGCGCGTCGCTGGGCGAGGACCGGATCCTGGGCCTGCGGTTATGCGGCGACGAGCTGGCCCCGTGGGCGGGCATCACGCCCGAACGGGCCGCGGCGACGGCGGCCACCGTCGCGGGGTGGATCGACTACCTGGTGATCGTGCGCGGCTCCGGCATGTCGGTACACGCCACCCGTCCCGACCTGCACACCGAACCGGGCTTCAACCGCAGGCTCTGCGCACTCATCCGGACCGCCGTGGACGTGCCGGTGGTGCTGCAGGGGAGCGTGGTGGACCCCGCGTTCGCGCAGGCCGCCCTCGACGACGGCAGCGCCGACCTGGTCGAGATGACGCGCGCGCAGATCGCCGAGCCCGACCTCGTCGAGCTGATCCGCGCCGGCACACCCGAACGCGTTCGACCCTGCACGCTCTCCAACCAGCGCACGGCCGTCCGCGACACCCGCAACCCGATCGTCTCCGACGAGGCCGAGCCGACGGCGGGTTACGAGTGGGAGGCCCCGACCGCGATTCGGGGCCACCACGCAGTTCCTCCCGCCCCGCAGCAGCGTCGCGGCACCGAATCGCGGTCGGACCGGCCGGTGCTGGTGGTCGGGGGTGGACCCGCAGGGCTCGAGGCTGCGCGGGTGCTGGCCCTGCGCGGGCACCTCGTACGGCTGGTGGAGCGTTCCGACGTTCTCGGCGGGGCGCTCCGGCTGGCCGCGGCCGTCGAGGGCCGGGCCCGGTTGGGGCTGCTGATCCCGTGGTGGGTGCGCGAGCTCGACCGCATGGGTGTGGACATCCGGCTGGGCACCGAGATCGACGCGGCCGGGCTCGACGCGGCCGGGCGGGCCGGCTCCGATGTGTTGCTGGCCACCGGTTCGCGTCCCGGGCCGCGCCTGTACCCGTCTGACGGTGTGCTGCTGGACGCCGCGGCGTTCGAGGAAGGAGTCCTCGCGGCAGGCTCCACCGTCGCGGCCTTGCGCGGACTGCCGCCCGGGCCGGTCGTGGTGCACGACCCGATCGGCGACTGGACCGGCGTCGGAGTGGCCGAACAGGTGGCTGCGGCCGGTCGCCCGACCGCGATCGTCACGCCCGACCAGGTGGCGGGCATGCAACTCGCGCGCACCGGTGACCTGTCCCCGGCGAACGCGCGGCTGGAGCGCGCCGGGGTGGCCCGCGAGCTGCGGTCGGTGCTGCGGGGGGTGCGTGGCGGCGTCGCGGAGTTGGAGCACGTGTGGACCGGCGAGCGGCGGGAGACCGCCTGCGCGCTGCTGATCGACTGCGGGCACCGGTTGCCGGAGGAGACCCTCTGGCTCGCGCGCCCCGCGCTGACCCGCGCCGGCGACTGCGTCGCACCGCGAACCCTCTACGAGGCGGTGCTGGAGGGTCGGCGCGCCGCACTGTCGGTCGGGCCTGCATGACCGGCACGCTGCACTCGCCGTTGCGGCTGGGCAGGCTGACCCTGCGCAACCGGATCGTGTTCTCCGCGCACCTCACCGACGCCGCCGTCGACGGCCTCCCCACCGCGCAGCACGCCGCCTACTACGCGGCACGGGCCGCGGGCGGGGCCGGGCTGGTGATCACCGAGGAACACTC
>JBKJPD010000282.1:0-18058 GCA_046595345.1 Pseudonocardia sp. | reverse complement strand
CCCACCAGCTCGAGGACTCCGGCGCGAAGATGCTGTTCACGATCTCGGCGTTCCTCGAACGCGCTACGGCGGCGGTGGCGAAGGCCGGGATGCCGGCCGACTCGATCATCGTGCTGGACACGGCCGACGGGGTGACCTCGTTGCGCGACCTGCTGGCCACCACGGCGGAGCTTCCCGCCCAGACCGTGACGGCTGCCGACACCGCCGTGCTGCCGTACTCCTCGGGCACCACCGGCCGGGCCAAGGGCGTCATCCTCACCCATCGGAACCTCGTGGCGAACCTCCTGCAGATCGCCGAGATGGGCACCGTCACCCCCGAGACGAAGATCCTCGCCGTACTGCCGTTCTTCCACATCTACGGCATGACCGTGATGATGAACCAGGGCCTGCACCGGCGTTCGACGGTGGTCACGATGCCGAGGTTCGACCTGCCCGAGTTTCTGCGGATCATCTCGGAGTACCAGATCCAGCGGGTCTACATCGCCCCGCCGGTGGCGGTCGCGCTGGCCAAGCACCCGATCGTCGACCAGTACGACCTCTCCTGCATCGAGATCATCTTCTCGGGCGCGGCGCCGCTCGACGCCGAGCTCGGACACGCCATGGGCAAGCGGCTGGGCTGCACGGTTCTGCAGGGCTACGGCATGACCGAGTTGTCCCCGGTCAGCCACTGCATGCCTGATGACCGCCCCGATCTCGACCTCAACAGCTCCGGCTTCGCGCTGCCCAACATCGAGTGCAAGCTGGTGGACCCCGAGACCGGCCTCGAGGTCGGCCCCGGCGGGCGCGGCGAGCTGTGGGTGAAGGGCCCGAACGTGATGTCGGGGTACCTCAACAACCCCGAGGCCACCGCCATCACCCTCGACGGCGAGGGCTACCTGCATACCGGCGACGTCGCCGAGGTCACCGAGGACGGCGTCTTCTCGATCGTCGACCGGGTGAAGGAGCTGATCAAGTACAAGGGCTACCAGGTGCCGCCCGCCGAACTGGAGGCGCTCCTGCTCACCCACGACAAGATCGCCGATGCGGCCGTCATCGGGGTGAAGGACGAAGAGGGCGAGGAGGTGCCCAAGGCGTTCATCGTGCGTCAGGAGTCGGGCGCCGACCTGTCCGCCGCCGACGTGATGACGTTCGTGGCCGAGCGCCTCGCCCCGCATAAGAAGGTCCGGGTGGTGGAGTTCATCGACGAGATCCCGAAGTCGGCGGCAGGCAAGATCCTGCGCAAGGATCTTCGTGCCCGGGAGGCCGCCGGAGGAAGCCGGTCTTGATCGTCGTTTCCGGGACATGGGCTGCATATCCGCAGCTCATGTCCCGCATTCGCGGGCTCGGCCACGCTCACGGCCGGGGAGCGGTTCGACGGCGCGGCGGACGCCCTGTCGGTGTTCCTGTTCGTCCCGGGTGGCCAGTGTGCGCATCTGCAATGGTCCGGACTGGGCAGAGTGCAGGAGCCCGACATGGCGGCATACGGTATAGGGATGGCACAGCCGGGGCAGAGGCGATCCAGCACTCTCGACGAACAACTGTGTTTCGCGCTCTACACGGCATCCCGCGCGATGACGAGCTGCTTCCGGCCGCTGCTGGATTCGCTCAGCCTCACCTTTCCGCAGTATCTGGTGATGCTGGTGCTCTGGGAGCGTGGCGACACCGCCGTCACGGGCATCGGGCAGGCCCTTCAACTGGAGACGGGTACCCTGTCGCCCCTGCTCAAACGCCTGGAGGCCACGGGCCTGATCACGCGCACCCGCCAGACCGGCGACGAGCGGTCCGTGTTGGTTGCGCTCACGGCGGCCGGGCTGGCGCTGGAGGAACAGACGGCGGTGGTGCAGCTCGATGTGGCTGAGGCCACCGGGCTCAATAGCGGAGAGATAGCCGAGCTGCGCGAGACGCTGCATCGCCTCACCGGGCAGCTGCGCGGAGCCGTCGGGCACTGATTCCCCGCCGGGCCGTGGCGACCCCTCCACGCCACGGCCCCCGAGGCTTACCGAACGACTATATCGGGCGCAATGCATTTTGCTTGACGTAGCAACATGAGACCGAGGGACCCGTCCGAATGCATCGGCGGCCTAACCTTTCGTGGTGGCGGCACGGGGGCTCGATCGACTGGCGGGTTCGCCGTTGTGGGAACAGCTGCTCGCCGACCTGCGGCGCCGCCTCGACCTCGACGAGTTCGCCGTCGCGTTCCCCGGCGAGCTGGCGCTGGTCGCCGAGTACGGCGTCAGCCGGCACACCGTGCGGGAGGCCGTCCGTCGGCTGCGCGACGAGGGGATCGTCATCGCCGGTCGCGGCCGGACCCCCCGCAGGGCGGAGCCTGCGGAGATCGAACAGCCACTCGGGGAGCTCTTCAGTCTGTTCACCGCCGTCGAGGCCACCGGGCGGGTCCAGCGCAGCGTCGTGCGCACCCTCGACGTGCGCGCCGACGGCGTCGTCGCTGCCCGGCTCGGGCTGGAGGAGTCAACGCCGCTGGTGCATCTCGAGCGGCTGCGCCTCGCCGATGCCGCGCCGCTGGCCGTCGACCGGGTGTGGCTGCCGGAGCACCTGGCCGCGGCACTGCTCGATGTCGACTTCGGACGGACGGCGCTCTACGTCGAGTACGCGGCCCGGTGCGGCGTCCGGGTGACCGGGGGCAGCGAGCGGATCCGCGCCGTGGTCCCGGACGAGGCTCAGCAGAGCCTGCTCGGCATCGGACCGGGCGTGGCCGCACTCGCGATCGACCGCCTCGGCTTCGCGGGCGATCAATCCGTGGAGTGGCGGCAGACGCTGGTGCGCGCCGACCGCTTCAGCGTCACCGCCCGATTCTCCGCCCGCGAGGGCTACCGCGTGGACGGCAGTAGCTGAGGTGCGTCATTTCAGGTCGACGAGCACCCGAACGATCGTGCCGACCCGGTGCCGGTGCACCTGCACGAGATCGCAGAGCTCGTGCACGGCGTAGAGCCCGTGGCCGACCTCCGAGTCGGTGGGCGGGCGGCGCCCGGCCAGCGGATCGGTGATGCGCCCGCTGTCCTGTACCTGGCAGCCGACCTGCCGGCCGGTCTTCCAGATGCTCAGTAGTCCCACGCCGCCGGCGTGCAGGAGCGTGTTGACGACCAGCTCCTGCACGGCGTCGCGGAGGTCGGCGACCCGTTCCGGGGACATGCCTGCGCGCTCGGCGAAGTCATGCACGACGCGGCGGGCCTCGCGCGGGCCGGTGGAGGGCCCGATCACCAATATGTCGGCGTCGGGCGGGGTGGGCGACAGGCGGTCGAACCATGCGGCGACCGCGACGGGGTCGGTGTAGCGCGGGCTGTTCCACCGGTCGGTGCCCGAGGCCAGTGTCGGGTGGGTGCGGGTCGCGTCGGTGAGTACGCCCCGGTCGAGCCGGGTGACGTCGTAGGGACACAGGATGTAGGCGGGCGCGTCGCGTAGCGCGACGTTGATCAGGGCCTCGTTTTCGGCACAGGCCGCGTACTCGTCCGGTGTGCGCTCCGCCCAGATCGGCTCGCCGACGATGCGCACCCGTCGCCCGCCGTGCTCGCGGACGAAGGCGGTGAGCACCGCGCCGATGATCCGTCCCGGGTTGCGGCCTGCGACGGTCATGTCGGCGATGCGGACATGGGAGGCCTCGGTGGCGTCAAGAGCGGCCCGCAGCAGCTCGAGGCCGGGCTGCGGGACGGCGACGAGCACCGGTTCGTCGTGCTCGATGCCGCTGCGGACGAATTCCAGGATTCCGGCGCGGTAGTCCGCCGCGTCTGAATAGAAGAGCGCTTCGTGTTGCAGCGTGACCGGTGCACTCATGAGGTGTGCGGTAACCCGTAGGTCGGCATCGGGCTCCTCGGGGCAGGTGTCCATCGGCGGCCCGGTATGGGCCCTGCCGACCCACTGAGGGTACTGCGCAGTCCGAGGTTGGGCGACCCGAGGAAGAGATGCGGCCGAACGTCGTACTCCTGGTTCAGCCGGTCGCGACCGAGACGCCGATCCCGCCGCGGGTCTCCGCTCCGTAGCGGGCGATCTCGGCGTCGAGGTCCAGCGTGGCGGTCTGCATCGTGACGTCCGGGGGCAGCAGGGCGGCCGGCACGAGCCAGCTGACCTCGAACTCGATGCCGTCGGGGTCGTGGGCGTAGAGCGCCTTCGTCGAGCCGTGGTCCGACGCGCCGACGAGCGCGTCACGTTCGGACAGGACCGCGGAGATGCGACGGAGTTCGGCGAGCGTGTCGACCTCCCACGCGAGGTGGTAGAGCCCCACGGTCGTGCTGCCTGCCTGCGAGCTGCCTGCCTGGTCGCCGATCGCGAACAGGCCGAGATCGTGGTCGTTCGTCGAGGCCTCGGCCTGGAGGAACGCCGCGCGCCCGGCGATGCCGGCGACGACCCGGAAGCCGAGGGCCTCGGTGTAGAAGGCGACGCTGCGGTCGAGGTCGCGGACGTAGAGGACGGCATGGTTGAGGCGCTGGACGGGCACAGGAACCTCCGATTAGTTGAATGTGCAACCCTAAATATACGGGACAACACATGAAAGCTCAAGCGTCATCCGGTAGGCTTCTACCTGTGGACGGTGCGACGGACAGATGGCTGACCCCCGACGAGCTCGAGGCGTGGCTGTCCTACGTCGCGGCGTCGACGCTGCTCGAGTCCGCGCTGGACCGCCAGCTCCAACGCGACTCCGGAATGCCGCACGCCTACTACCAGATCCTCGCGATGCTCTCGGAGGTCCCGGAGCGCACGCTGCGGATGAGTGATCTCGCCGCCATGACACAGAGCTCGCAGAGCAGGCTGTCGCACGCCGTCAGTCGGCTGGAGGACAACGGATGGGTGCGCCGGACCCGATGCTCCGACGACCGGCGCAGCACCCTCGCCCAGCTGACGGAGGCCGGGTTCGAGGCGCTCGCGGCCGCTGCGCCCGGCCACGTGCAGACCGTGCGGGAGCGGCTGTTCGATCACCTCACCTGCGAGCAGGTCGGGCAGCTCCGGCAGATCTGGCAGTCCGTCCTGTCCGGGTTCGCCGTCGAGCCCGAGCACCTGCCGATGGCCCTGCACGACCGGCTTCCCCTCGCCCCCTGACGGAGCGGCTGGCGCGCCCGGCGCTGTGTGGGCGATCATGACCCGGTGACCGGGACGGTGGCGCGGCTGCGCCACACAGCGGCCGGAGCTCTTCTCGCCGTCCCGACGGCTGTTGTCGCCTCGGCCTGCCTGCTGGCCGGGTGCACCGTCAGCATCGCCGGTACCGCCGTCCCCGACGCGTCGGCTGTCCGGTTGCAGATCACGGATGCACCACGCACTACCGAGACCCCGCGCTTCGACGACGCCGCGGGCCGCTTCACCCTGGTGCCCCCGGCGGGCTGGACGGTGGACACGAGCGGCGCGCAGGGGACGTCTGTGGTCTTCCGCGATCCGGATCCGAGGTCGTCGGGGGCCGGGACATTCAGCGCGAACGTGCACGTGCTCGTGTCACCTGCGGATGTGGACCTGGCCACCACCGTCGTCGGCGCGCGTCGGGAACTGTCGGGCCTTGCCGACTACGACCCCACCACCGACGAGCCGGTCACCCTCGCCGACGGGACGCCCGCGTACCTGTTCGGCGGCACCTTCACCGAGCCGAGGTCCGGCTTCGAGCTGCGCAACCTCCAGCTGCTCACCGTGCACGCCAGTTCCATGATCGTCGTCACCGGTACCGCGCTCCTCGGAACCTGGAGCGACTACACCGCCACCTTCGACGCCACGCTGCGAACGCTCACCGTCACGACCTGACCTCCCGATCGTGTGATGGTGGCCGGACCCGGAAACTGTGACGGTATGCGGACGACCGCCGCGTGGCGGGTCGAGGTTTCGGGGGGCACACGTGCATGCTGGAATGTGGCGCGGCGCGACGACACTGTTCACGGTGGCGCTGCTGCTCATCGGGTGGACCGGCGTCGGCGAGGCAGCCGACGGTCAGGCCGCAAGTCAGTGGGGCTATATGTCCAATGACGACTCGCCGGTGAAATCGGAGCCGTCGGTGCGGGACGGCACGACGATATTCCGGGCGAAGCTGGGCGAGTCGGTGTGGATCCGGTGCCAGGTCGAGGACGCCTGGGCCCCTCGCCTCATGTGGTTCAACGTGCTGATTCGGGGCATATCGGGATGGGTTGTCGACGCCGCCCGTCGCGACCCCACCATCCCGATCCTGCCCTGCGGGAACTCGCGCGCCGCGTAGGGCAGAGTTGCCCCAATGGGAACCCTGGTGCTGCTACGACATGGCCAGAGCGTGTGGAACGCCGAGAACCTGTTCACCGGGTGGGTGGACGTGCCGCTCTCGGAGACCGGTGAGCAGGAGGCCCGGCGGGGCGGCGAGCTGCTGCTCGCCGCGGGCCTGCTCCCCGACGTGCTCCACACCTCGCTGATGCGCCGCGCGATCTCCACGGCTAACCTCGCGCTCGATGCCTGCGACCGGCACTGGATCCCGGTCCGCCGCGACTGGCGGCTCAACGAGCGGCACTACGGCGCGTTGCAGGGCAAGAACAAGAAGCAGACTCTCGAGGAGTTCGGCGAGGAGCAGTTCATGCTCTGGCGCCGCTCCTACGACGTGCCTCCGCCGCCCATCGAGGCCGGTTCGGAGTTCGCCCAGGACGGCGACCCCCGCTACTCCGACCTCGGCGACGCCCTGCCGCGTACCGAGTGCCTCGCCGACGTCGTCGTCCGGTTCCTGCCGTACTGGGAATCGGTGATCGTGCCCGATCTGCGGGCCGGGAAGGTCGTGCTCGTGGCGGCCCACGGCAACTCGCTACGTGCGCTCGTCAAGCATCTCGACGGGATCGCCGATGGCGACATCGCCGGGCTGAACATCCCCACCGGCATGCCGCTGCGCTACGACATGGAGGAGTCGCCCTCGGGCGACATGCGCCCCACGGTCGCCGGCGGGACGTACCTCGATCCGGACGCGGCCGCCGAGGCCGCGGCGGCGGTGGCCGCCCAGGGCCGCTGACCACGCTCAGGTCCCGATCGGCGGGCCCGACTGCCCCCGATTCGTGAACAGGGTGTGAACGGCGGCGGAAATATGACGTTCCGGCACGTCACGGGCGTCACGCGGGGGGTCGCATAGTGGCCCACCGCGGCACCGGTCTGCCTACGATGCTGCGGTGGCCGAGCCGACCACCATTCGGCCCACCCGCCGGAACCGCCTGCCTGCGGCACGGTGTGGATGCGCGGTAGTGAGGAGGCGTCGTGTTCGCCCTACTTTGCGTCCTGATCGGGACGGTCGCTTTCGTCGTGGGCATCCGGGTCGGGATGCGGCGGAGCTCCCGCCCCGACGATGCGGTCTCGGCGGGGATCGAGCACATCGCCGGCCCACCGACGGCAGACCTCCTGCAGCGCGTCTTCCGGTCCGCCTACGCGGGTCTGGCGGTGCTCGACGGACGAGGTGACGTCGTGCTGCACAACTCCCGTGCGATGGAGTTGGGTGTCGTCAAGGCAGGACGGCCCGACTCCCGCGCGGCGGCCGCGTGCCAGAAGGTGCTGCAGACCGGCGTCGCGGACGCTGTCGACCTCTCCCCGCTCGACCACCACAGCGGCCGCCGGCCGGCCGCGGTGCTCGCCCATGTCCGACCGGTCGGCGGCGGGTTCACGATGGTCGAGGCGGGAGACACCTCCGACGCCGTGCGGCTGGAGGCCACCCGCCGGGATTTCGTCGCCAACGTCAGCCACGAACTCAAGACGCCGGTGGGTGCGATGGGGCTGCTCGCCGAGGCGGTGCTCGACGCGGCCGACGACCCGGCCGAGGTGCGCCGGTTCGGCACCAAGATTCTCAACGAGGCCATCCGGCTGGGCAATCTCGTCACCGAACTGATCGCGCTCTCGCGCCTGACCGGGGCCGAGCGGCTGCCGGAGATGGGTCTCGTCGACGTCGACGAGGTGGTGCGCGAGGCGCTGGCCCGCTGCCGGCTCTCCGCCGAATCCGCCAGCATCGAGATCATCGTCGACCGGCCCACCGGGCTGGAGGTCGAGGGCGACCTGACGTTGTTGGTCACCGCGCTGTCGAATCTCGTGGAGAACGCGATCGCCTACTCGCAGACCGAGGCGTCGGTCTCGGTCTCGCGTCGCCGCGTCGGGGACTTCGTCGAGATCGCCGTCACCGACCGCGGTATCGGCATCGCAGTCGAGCACCAGAAGCGGGTGTTCGAGCGGTTCTTCCGCGTCGACCCGGCCCGCTCCCGGGCCACCGGCGGCACCGGGCTGGGCCTCGCGATCGTCAAACACGTGCTGGCCAACCACGGGGGCGAGGTGCGCCTGTGGAGCAGCCAGGGCACCGGCTCCACATTCACCATGCGGCTGCCGATCTTCGTCGAACCGCTGGATGACACCGACGAAGACGACCCGGATCCAGCAGTGCCGGCCACAGTCCGGCGTTCCGCCGGACTACCCGACCGTGTCGGGTGAGCTTGTCGGTCGATCTCTCGAAAGGAATGCAATGACCAGGGTGCTCATCGTGGAGGACGAGGAGTCCTTCGCGGACCCGCTCGCGTTCCTGCTCCGTAAGGAGGGCTTCACCACGGCCGTGGCCGGCACCGGACCGGCCGCCCTGGAGGAGTTCGACCGCAACGGCGCCGACATCGTCCTGCTCGACCTCATGCTCCCCGGCATGAGCGGTACGGACGTGTGCAAGGCGCTGCGTACCCGGTCCGCCGTCCCGGTGATCATGGTGACGGCCCGGGACAGCGAGATCGACAAGGTCGTGGGCCTGGAACTGGGCGCCGACGACTACGTCACCAAGCCCTATTCGGCGCGCGAGCTCATCGCCCGCGTACGCGCCGTGCTGCGGCGCGGCGGTGAGGGCGGCATCGAGATCGACGGGCTGCCGGGCGTGCTCGAGGCCGGCCCGGTGCGGATGGACGTCGAGCGGCACGTCGTCAGCGTCAACGGCGGCGACGTCGCGCTGCCGCTCAAGGAGTTCGATCTGCTGGAGTACCTGTTGCGCAACGTCGGCCGGGTACTCACCCGCGGGCAGCTCATCGACCGGGTCTGGGGCGCGGACTACGTGGGCGACACGAAGACCCTCGACGTCCACGTCAAGCGCCTGCGCTCGAAGGTAGAGGCCGACCCGAGCGCCCCGAGGCACCTGGTGACGGTCCGGGGGCTCGGCTACAAGTTCGAAGCGTGACACCCACCCGCCCCGCCTTCTCCCAGCAGATTCGCGATCAGCGCACCGACGCCGCTCACCAAGATCTGCCGGGGCGTCTGTGCCTTGACCTGCGGGACCGGGGGTGTGGTGGAAGGATCAGCGGTTCGTACGGGGGAACTCCGCGGCGGCGCGTAGCCTGAGCGGGTGCGCCTGGGTGTGCTCGACGTCGGATCCAATACCGTCCACCTGCTCGTGGTGGACGCCCAACGTGGTGGGCACCCGACGCCGATGACGTCGGAGAAGGACGAGCTGCGGCTCGCCGAGAACCTTGCGCCCTCCGGAGCGCTGACCCGCGCGGGCGCAGACTCGCTGGTCCGTGCCGTCCACCGCGCCAAGGTCTCGTCCGATGCGGCCGGGTGCACCGACCTGCTGGCCTTCGCCACGTCCGCCCTGCGCGACGCCACCAACTCGGCGGCCGTGCTGGCCCGCGTGCGCGACGAGACCGGGGTGGGGTTGCAGGTGCTGCCCGGTGAGGACGAGGCCCGTTACACGTTCCTGGCCGTGCGCCGCTGGTACGGCTGGTCGGCCGGGCGGTTACTGGTGCTCGACATCGGCGGCGGGTCGCTCGAGCTCGCCGCCGGCCGCGACGAGCACCCTGCGGTAGCCGCATCGCTCCCGCTCGGCGCCGGGCGCCTGACGCGGGAGTGGTTCCGCTCCGACCCGCCGTCCCGCCGGGAGATCGAGGCGCTGCGCGAGCACCTCGATGCCCATCTGGCCCCGATCGGGCGCCGGATGCGGCGCGCCGGGGCGCCCGAACTCGCGGTCGGCACGTCCAAGACGTTCCGGTCGCTGGCCCGGCTCACCGGTGCGGCGCCGTCGAGCGCGGGTCCGCGGGTGCGCCGGCTGCTGACCGACGTCGGGTTGCGGCAGCTGGCCACGTTCATCACCCGGATGTCGTCGGAGGACCTTGCCGAGCTCGAAGGTGTGAGCCCCAGCCGGGCGCACCAGTTGGTGGCAGGCGCTCTCGTCGCCGAGGCTGCGATGCGGGCGTTACGGGTCACTCAGCTCGAGATCTGCCCGTGGGCGTTGCGTGAGGGAGTGATCCTCCGAAGGCTCGACACGCTCGATGGTACGGCCCAGGCCGACCGCTCGGCGCAGGACTCGCCGGGTGGGCTTGGAAGCCTGGCGGCTTACGAGGCACGGTGCAGCGGATGAGTTCCGATACCGACCACCCCCGTCAGCGCACCGTCGCGGAGCTCCTGGCCGAGTACGGCGACGCCGGTGCGACCGGTCGTCGGCGTCGCCGCCGTGAGGCTGACGCACCGGACGAGGGCCCGGAGGAGAGCAGAGCCTCGCTCGGGGGCGCCGTCGCCACCGGATCCGTTGCACCCGCGTGGAGCCCGACGGCACCGCCGCCGGTGCCCGATCGGGTGATCCAGCGCGAGCCGGTGCCCCGGGTCGCGCCGCCCCTGCCCCGCCGGGAGAACCAGCCCCGGGAGAACCAGCCCCGTCGGGAAGCTCCGCCGCGGGAGGACCTCTTCCATGTGACACCGACCCGCGACGTGACACCGACCCGCGACACCGTCGCACCGTCGTGGGCGTTCTCATCGGAGCCCGGCGTCCCGCGTCCGCCCTCGCCGCTGCAGCGGGCCGATCCCGATGGGTCGGCGCGCTCCGGCGCTGTGGCGTCACCGGGTTTCCGCCCGACGCCCGATGCGGCGCTCGACCCGTCCACCGAGATGATGCCCCGCATCCGGGATTCCCGTACCGGTGTATCGGACCCCGGTCTGACCGGGCCGATCCAGTACATGCGGTCCGACCAGCCCGCGCCGGAGCTCGCCGGGCCGGTCGACGAGGTGGATGTCGACGCCCCGGTGGCCGCGGCCGTGCCGGCGAAGGGCTGGCGTCGCGGGAAGACCCGCGCAGCGGATCTCGGTGACGGCGGCCCTCCCACCCGGGCCGGCGACCCGCCGCTCGACTTCGACGATTTCGACGACCACCCGGCCGGTCTCGGTTCGAGCGCCACGGCGGACGGGAGCGGTGCCGCCGATGGGCCTGAGGACGGTGCCGGGACCGGGGCGGACGCTCCGCTCCGGCGGCGCCTCGGGTGGACCGCGGCCAGCATCTCCAGGGGCCAGGCCTGGGTGGCCGTGGTCGCGCAGTGGATCATCGGTGCAGTGGGTGGCGCCGCCCTCTGGGTCGGTTTCCGCTTCCTGTGGCGCGGGCTTCCGGTGGTTGCGCTGGCCGCTGCAGTGCTCGTCACCGTCGGTCTCGTGCTCGTGGTGCGGGCACTGTTGCGCAACAACAACATGCGCACCACGGTGTTCGCGGTGCTCGTCGGCCTGCTCCTCACGGTGTCCCCGGCGCTTCTCGTCCTGCTCGGACGATGACCGCCGTGCGGCCCGCGCCACCCGTCGCGCTGTCCACCGCCTCGGTGTACCCCGAGCCGGCTCGTGCGGCGTTCGAGCTGGCGGCGGAGTTGGGCTACGACGGCGTCGAGCTGATGGTGTGGTCCGATGCGGTGAGCCAGGACGTCGCACGCGTCGATCGGCTCGTGCAGCACTACGGCGTGCCGGTGCTCGCGGTGCATGCGCCCTGCCTGGTCGTCACGCAGCGGGTGTGGGGGGCCGATCCGATCGTCCGGATCCGGCGCTCGGTGGCCGCGGCCGCGCAACTCGGCGCGCGCACGGTCGTCCTGCACCCGCCGTTCCGCTGGCAGCGTCGCTACGCCGCGCAGTTCGCCGACGAGGTGGCGCGGGCGGGCGAGTACACGGGTGTCGCGCTCGCGGTGGAGAACATGTTCCCGATCACCCGCGGCGGCCTGCGGACCGTGCCCTACAGCCCGGGATTCGACCCCACCGAGGTCGGCCACCGCCACTACACGCTGGACCTTTCGCACACCGCCGCCTCGGGGTCGGACGCGCTCGCGATGATGGACCGGATGGGGGCCGAGCTCACCCACGTCCATCTTGCGGATGGCAGCGGGTTGCCCCGAGACGAGCACCTCGTGCCGGGCCGCGGACGACAGCCCTGTGCCGAGGTCTGCCAGCGGCTTGCCGACGGCGGTTTTGCCGGGGTCGTGGTGCTCGAGATCAGTACGCGGCGTTGCCGCACCCGCTACGACCGGGCCGCGCTGCTGGCCGAGTCCCTGCTCTTCGCGAGGTTGCACCTGCAACCCACTGCAGACGAGCGGCCCGCGCCGCCCCGACCCGCTGATGCCCCGGTGTTCGGATAACGCTGTTCCAGCGGCGGTTTCCGCGCACGATCGGACGGGACGCGAGCAGCACAGATCACATCGACCGGGGTGCCACCGCGCCGCGGTGGTAGACGTAGACCATGCCTACTCCCCTGACGGCGGATCCCACCGATGCTCCCTTCAGCGACGCCACCGTGATCGAGGCCGTTGGCGCCGGCCGATACCGCGCCGAGCTCGGGCCGCACTGGACGGTCGGCTCCAAGGCCCACGGGGGCCTGCTCCTCGCCCTGCTCGCCAAGGCCGGTCTGGCCCGCCTGGAGGCCGACGCGCCGGGCACCGCGCCCGACCCGCTCGCCGTGGCGGCCGACTTCCTGCGGGCCCCGGATGAAGGGCCCGTCGAGATGCAGACCGAGGTGCTCAAGCTGGGCCGGACGGTGTCGGTGGTGTCCGTGCGGATGACGCAGGGCGACAAGGCGATGTTGGCCGCCACGGTCACGGCGGGCCTGCTGCCCGACGAGGAGCCTCGGTGGGCCGACCTGCCCGACGTGCCCATCGAGCCGCCCCCCGGCGCGACTGACCCAGGTGTGGGCCGCACGGTGTTCGGCCTTGCGGGCGTCTGCGATCTGCGCTTCGACACGCCCACCATCGCTTTCGCCCGTGGCGAGCAGGCACCCCCGGTGCTCCGCGGGTGGGTCCGCCCGCGTGGCGAGGATGCCGACGTGCTGTTCGCGCTACTGGCAGGCGACATCCTGCCGCCCACGGTCTTCAACGTCGGCGGACGAGTCGGGTGGGCGCCGACCGTGCAGCTGACAGCGCTGCTCCGCGGCCGTCCGGCGCCGGGCTGGCTGCGCATAGAGGCGCGGTCCGCGATGGTCGGCGGCCCGTGGTTCGACGAGGACGTCACGGTCGTCGACGCGGCAGGCAGGCTCGTCTGCCAGGCGCGGCAACTCGCCCTCGCCCCACTGGGGGGCTGAATGAGGTGCGGCTGTGAGGAGCGGCCGGTGGTGCCACCGGGATGGGGCGCGCGTTACCGTCACGAACATGACACGGATCGCGGTGCTTGGTGGGGGAAAGATCGGGGAGGCGCTGCTGACGGGGCTGCTCGCCGCGGGCCATCCCGCCGACGAACTGTTGTTCACCGAACGCCACCCGGAGCGGGCTACCGAGCTGACGGCCCGGCACGGCGTCGCAGGTGTGACGGTGTCGGAGGCGGCCGCCCGCGCCGAGGTCGTCGTCGTTGCCGTCAAACCACAGGACATCATGCCGGTGCTCACCGACCTCGCGGCGGCCCTGCGCCCCGGCACCCTCGTGGTGTCGCTGTGCGCAGGGCTGCCGACGTCGCTGTTCGAGGGGGCGCTGCCGGCCGGTACACCGGTCATCCGGGTCATGCCGAACACGCCGATGATCATCGGCGAGGCCATGAGCGCGGTCTCGCCCGGCACGCACGCCACCGAGGAGCAGCTCGTGGGTGTGGAGAAGATGCTGGCCTCGGTCGGGCGTGTGGTGCGGGTGCCGGAGTCCCAGCAGGACGCCGTGACAGCCCTGTCGGGCTCCGGTCCTGCCTATTTCTTCTTCCTGGTGGAGGCGATGATCGATGCCGGGATCCTGCTCGGCCTGCCCCGCGCGGTGGCGGCCGACCTCATCGTGCAGTCGGCGTTCGGCGCAGCACGGATGCTGCGGGAGTCCGGCGACCATCCGGTGATCCTTCGGGAGGCCGTGACGTCCCCGGCCGGGACCACGATCGCCGCCATCGTCGAGCTGGAGAAGCACGGTGTGCGCGCGGCGCTGATTGCTGCGATCGAGGCGGCACGCGACCGTTCGGTCCAGTTGGGTCGCGCGGCGGAGCGGAAAGTACCCGATCGGAGGACGTGACGTCACCCTGACGCGAGACTGAATCCCACTGATGAGTGAGGTGCCATGTCGAAATCGTCACACCCGCACCGCTAAACTCACGGTGAACACCAGGGGCCAGTCCCGGTGACACACGAAAGCGGTGATCGGATGGCTACCGAGCAGCCCGAGATCTCTCTCGCCCAAGTCCAGTTCCTGACGGTGGCCGAGGTGGCGGCGATGATGCGGGTGTCGAAGATGACCGTGTATCGCCTGGTGCACGGTGGCGACCTGCCCGCCGCCCGGGTCGGCCGTTCGTTCCGGGTACCCAAGCGTGCCGTCGAGGACTACCTGCGCAGCGCTTATTTCGACGCAGGCTGATCCGCCTCCGCACCGCGTCGTGGCGGTGGGCGCGGCGCAGCCCGGACCCGCCGGTAAGATAGGTCCACCGGTCATCGCCCCGACCCGTGCGCAGCTGCGTCGCGTCAGGTCGGGCCTCTTCACCGCAACCGGCGGCCTACGGGCCGCGCCACGATCACAGAAGGGCCGAAGCATGGGCTCAGTCATCAAGAAGCGCCGCAAGCGGATGTCGAAGAAGAAGCACCGCAAGCTCCTCCGTAAGACCCGCGTGCAGCGTCGAAAGCTCGGCAAGTAGCACCTGGCTGAGCCTTCGCCGGTGGGTCTCCGCCTGACGGCGTCGATCCACCGGACGAGCGCCCGCCGCACCCGCGCAGCCGGTGGCATCCGCTCGTCTTCGGGCCCGCATCGCAGAGCACCCACAGCCCGTGGTCTACCATCGGGCTTCATCAGTGTCCGCACCGATCGGGGCAGGAGGGCCGTGCCGCCTTCGGTTGTTCTCGTCACCGGGGTGAGTCGGTTCCTCGGAGGACACCTTGCCGCCCGCCTGGCGGCGGACCCGGACATCGACCGGGTTCTCGGGGTCGACACCGTTCCCCCGCCACCTGATCTGCTCCGCAGGATGGGGCGAGCGGAGTTCGTGCGCGCCGACATCCGTAACCCGCTCATCTCCAAGGTCATCGCGACCGCGTCGGTCGACACCGTCGTCCATGCTTCGCTCACGGCGAATCCCGGCTCGTCCGGTGGCCGTACCGCGATGAAGGAAATGAACGTCATCGGCACCATGCAACTGCTCGCGGCCTGTCAGAAGGCCCCGTCGGTGCGCTGCATGGTGCTCAAGTCCACCACTGCCGTGTACGGGTCGAGCCCACGGGATCCCGCGCTGTTCGACGAGGCCATGACGCCTAAGGACAACCCGTCGGGTGGCTATGCGAAGGACGCCGCGGAGATCGAGGGCTACCTGCGCGGGTTCGCCCGCCGGCGCCCCGACGTATCGGTCACCGTGCTGCGGTTCGCCAACTTCATCGGCCCGCGCATCGACACCGTGTTCACCCGGTATTTCGCGCTTCCGTTGGTACCCACGGTGCTCGGTTACGACGCCCGCGTGCAGTTGCTGCACGAGGAGGACGCGCTGGCCGTCCTGGAGCGAGCCACGAGCGGCGCCTTTCCCGGCGTGTTCAATGTCGCCGCCGACGGTGTTCTGCTGCTCTCACAGGCCATCCGGCGTGCCGGGCGGATCGCGGTTCCCGTCCCGGCCATCGCGGTCGGGCCGGTCAGCAAGCTGTTCCGCGGCGCTGGGCTGGTGGATTTCTCGCCCGAGCAGATGCGGCTGCTCAACTTCGGTCGTGTCGTGGACAACGGTCGGTTGCGGCGCCAGTTCGGATTCACCCCGCGCTGGACCACGATGCAGGCCTTTGACGACTACGTTCGCGGTCACGCGCTGCGGCCCGTGATAGGCCCTGAGCGGGTCGAATCCCTGGAGCGCGGTGTGCTCGCCGTCGCCCGGTCCCTACGGTGACGCCGGCCGTGAACGGCGCCGGGCGACCCCGACGTGCCCGGACCCAACAGCACCCCGGTGCGAGGAAGGGGGCCGCCGTGTCGGAAGCCCGCGTCATCCCACTGCATGCTGACGACTCGGGCACTCGCACCCGGTGGCGCCTCGGGGACGGGTCGCTGTCCGGGAACGGCCGGTCCACTCGTCCCGAGCCTGAGCCTGAGCTGCTTCTGTTCCCCGAGGCGCAGGCCGAGGCCGAGCCCGTCTCGGCACCCGAGCTGGAAGCGTCGGCGTGGGAGCAGTGGCTGGTCACGGCACTGGCGTTCCTGCGTCGTCGCGCCGTGGGCGACTACGCGGTGGACGAGTTCGGCTTCGACGTGGACCTCACCGACAACGTGTTGTTGCCGGCCCTGCGCCCCTTGTACGAGAAGTGGTTCCGGGTCGAGACGATCGGGATGCACCACGTACCGGCGGTCGGTGGGGCGCTGGTGGTGGCCAACCACTCCGGCACGTTCCCGCTGGACTCCCTGATGACCGCGGTGGCGCTGCACGACGGCCACCCGGCACAGCGGCACCTGCGGATGCTCGGCGCGGACCTGATGTTCCGGCTGCCCGGGGTCGGGGCGCTCGCCCGCAAGCAGGGCAGCACATTGGCCTGTAGCCCCGACGCCGAGCGGCTGATGTCCGCCGGGGAACTCGTCGGGGTGTGGCCGGAGGGCTTCAAGGGCATCGGTAAGCCGTTCCGTGACCGCTACAAGCTGCAGCGCTTCGGCCGTGGCGGGTTCGTCTCGGCCGCGCTCCGCACCGGGGTGCCGATCATCCCGTGTTCGATCGTGGGCGCCGAGGAGATCTACCCGAAGATCGGTGACATCAAGCCGCTGGCCCGGCTGTTCGGTGCGCCCTACTTTCCGGTGACGCCGCTGTTCCCGCATCTCGGGCCGCTGGGGCTGATCCCGCTGCCGTCGAAGTGGTACATCGAGTTCGGTGAGCCGATCCGCACCGACACGATCGGTGCGGCGGAAGCGGATGACCCGATGACGGTGTTCAACCTGACCGACCAGGTGCGCGAGACGATCCAGCACACGCTCTACCGGCTGCTCAGCCAGCGCCGCAACGCCTTTCTGGGCTAGCTGATGCCTACCGCTTGCGTTGTGCCAGGCCCGCTGCGACCGCACCGGCGATCGCACCCGCACCCAGCACGGACGGGACGCCGATGCGCGCCGCCTTGCGGCCGGTGCGGAAGTCCCGGATCTGCCAGCCCTTGTCCTTCGCGACGTCGCGAAGGACCGAGTCGGGGTTGACGGCCACCGCGGTGCCCACGGCCGAGAGCATCGGCACGTCGTTGACCGAGTCGGAGTACGCGGTGCACCGCCGCAGGTCGAGACCTTCCGAGACGGCCAGCGCACGCACCGCATGGGCCTTCGCAGGGCCGTGCAGGATCTCGCCCACCAGGCGCCCCGTGTAGTGCCCGTCGACGCTCTCCGCGACGGTGCCCAGCGCCCCGGTGAGCCCCAGACGCCGCGCGATGATCGACGCCAGCTCGACCGGGGTGGCGGTGACCAGCCAGACCCGCTGGCCCGCGTCGAGGTGCATCTGGGCGAGTGCCCGGGTTCCGGTCCAGATCCGGTCGGCCATCAGCTCGTCGTATATCTCCTCGCCGAGTTCGCTGATCTCCGCGACGGGCCGGCCCGCGACGAACGACAGTGCGGTGTCGCGGCCCGTCGTCGTCGAATAGGTGCTCTCCCGGCCACCGACCCGGAACTTGAGCTGCTGCCAGGCGAAACCGGCGAGATCGGCGGTGGTGAAGAACTTGCGGGCGGCGAGACCCCTCGCGAAGTGGAAGATCGACGCGCCGACCATCATCGTGTTGTCCACGTCGAAGAATGCGGCGGCGGTCAGGTCGGTCTGGGGGACATCGGTTGGGCCACCGTTACCGATCGCGATGGCTGCTGCGGCGGCCACCTCTCCCGTCTGCACGGCAGGGTTGCGCCAGGTGACGCCGCCGAGCACACCCGGTGACTCGGGGGCACCAGGCTCCCCTGATTCTCCAACCACGTGCGGCCTCCGGTGGGGATCTCGTCGGCCCCAACCCTACTGTTGCCGTCCTAGGGTAATCGGC
>JBKJPD010000281.1:0-3099 GCA_046595345.1 Pseudonocardia sp. | reverse complement strand
CTCCCGGTGACTGTCGCCGCCACGGCGAGGCCGGCACCAGGATCGGTGTCGACGAAGTACTCCGCGGCGTCCACGATCCCGACGGAGGTCGTCGCGGTCGCGTTCAGGTCGATCTTGGAGGTGGTGGCGGTGACTGTCGGTGTGTTGGGTGTCAGGGTCGCCTTGAGGCCGGTGACGACGGCGCCGCGGGCAATGGTCAGGGTCACCGGGACGAGCGCACCCCAGTTGCCGGCCGCGTCGCGGGCGTGCACGTAGATCTGGTGCGGCCCGTCGGCTAGCGCGGTGAGCTCCGAGATCGGGATCAGGCCGTAGGCGCTCTCGGTCGGGGAGTCGAACGCGCCGTCGGTGGCGGCGAACACGAAGCCGTTTCCATCGGCGCCGGGTGCGTTGAGGAAGCCCTCAGCCGCGGCGATGTTCGACACCACGGGGTTGCCGCTCTCGGTGAACGTGCCGCTGACCTTGAGCTGGGTCGGGTCGACCGCGCTCCCGGTCGTGCCGTCGGTCGGGTTGGGATCGACGGCCAGCGCCGACGCCGTCGGCGGGGTGCGGTTCACGGTCAGGGTGAGCACCTGCGGCGGCCCCCACAGCCCGAAGGAGTCCCGGGTGTGGACGTAGATCGAGGTGTTGCCCGCGGGTAGCGCCGCGACGGCCTGGGCGGGGATGGTCGCGGTCTCCGCCGCGATCCCCGGGTTGCCGGCCGGGGTGAGGGCCATCGTGATGCCGCCCCCGTTGGGGCCTTGGGTCGAGACGAAGTACTCAGCCGCGGTGACGGTGCCGCCCAGCCCGCTGTCGTCACCGGTGGTGCGCAGCGCGACGTCGACGGAACCGTTGGTGAGGGCCGGGGTGAGCACCCCCCCTGTCGTGACGGGTCCGGTCTTGGCCAGGGTGAAGGTGGCGGAGTTGAGCGGGCCCCAGTTGCCCGCGGAGTCCTTGGCACGGACGTAGACGATGTGGTTGCCCTGCGTCAGCGTCTGTAGGACGCCGGATTCCAGGGTGGCAGTGGCTCCGGTGACGCTCGGGGTGCCGAACGGGCCCGTCAGCGGGGTGGCGGTGCCGACGGCCACCGCGCCCGGATCGTCGAGCACGTACTCGGCGGCGGTGACGTTCGAATTGCCGTTGGGCACGTCGGTGAGGTTGGCCGTGAGCGTCACCTTCTCCAGCGCGGTGACCGATTTCGGAGCCAGCGTGATGCTGCTCGTGACCGGCCCGAAGGTGTCGGTGGTGGGCGCCGCGGCGTCGGTGGTCAGGTAGGTCATCATCCCACCGAAGGCGACCTGGTTGCCCGTGCCTATGCGGGCGCCGGCGTTGTCGAGACGGCCCGCGGTCTCGTAGATCACGAACTTCGCACCGTCCGCCGCGGATGGTGCGGCGACGATCGCGTCCTCGGTCTGGCCGGGCGGGATCGTGTCGGCGAACAACGGGAAGGCGTCGGGATTGCTGCGGGCGTCGGTGCCCACGATCGTCTGGCGGGTACCGGAAACGCCCATTGCGTGGTCGACCACTCCGGCGTTCACGTAACGCAGCAGCACCTTGCGGCCCACTCCGGTGGCGATCGGGCCGGTCTCGGGGAAGGCCTTGCCGTTGATCAGGCGATACTTCGGCGAGAAGTTGCGCAGGTCGAACGCCGCCGGGCTCGCGTTGAGCGCTGGATCGACCTCCGACAGCACGAGCGCGGCCTCGTCGTCGAAGGCACTGGCACCGACCGCGGCCGGGGTGTCGCCATAGGCCGATCTGGCGGCCGCGGCCGGCCGCACGACCATTGCTCCGACCAGGCCCATCGCGGCCTGGCGGGCACCGTCGGGGGTATGTCCGGCCTCATAGAGGTAGGTGCCGGGACGCCGGGCGGTGAAGGTATAGGACTTCGTCGTGCCGGCGGGCGCGCCGGCGGTGTCGGGTGCGATACCGGTCAGGTTCGGCACTGCCAGCGAGAGCGCGCCGGTCAGGCCGTTGTGCAGGTTCACCGTGACGGCGTCGCCCTCGGTGAACAGCAGCACCGGGCCGGGAATCGTGGCCGGCGCGTCGACGGTCGAGGTGAAACCCCAGATCGGCACGGACGCGCCGCTGATGGTCGTCGTGCCGGGCTTGGCGAAGAGCTCGCAGCTGACGGCGGTGCCCGATCTTGTGCAGGCGGTGCTGCTCAACGGGCCTTGCGGGGTGGCCACGGCGAGCGTGGGCGCGGCGGACGGTCCGGGCGGAGCCGCCTGAGCGGTTCCGGCCAGGCCGAGTGGGAGCAGCGTCGCGGCGGCAATGGCCGCGAGCACGCGTCGGATCGGAGGCATCGCCCGACCGTCCTTCCAAGAAGTCGACGTCATCACGGGCAGCGTCATCACGGGCAGCCGTTCGGCGGATCGATGCGGATCAAGGTCATCATGCCGCCGAAGCTGGCGCCGTAGTTCGTGGCCTGGTCCAGGGCGTGGCTGTGGGCGACCTCGTAGTACTCACCGCACTGGTTGTTCTGCACGATCCCGGTGGGGGTCTGGCCGACAGCTCCGCCGAGGTAGGGGTTCTCGGAGAACCAGGTGTCGGTTCCGGGCCCGACGATCTGGTCCTGCAACTGCGGGAGCTTCACATCCGGCGGGATCGGGTTCTTGTCCGCGGTGTATTCCAGCGTCCAGGACTCCAGGGTGTCCATGGACTGGCCCGGGCCGACGTTGATCCCGAAGTTGTTGGTCGAGGCGTCCACCCCGACAGCGGACTGCACGGCCGAGCCGTCCCGGTTGATGACCCGCTCACTGCTGCCGTGCGGGTGGAAGGGGTAGGTCGTGGGGCCGGCGTCGAGGAAGCGGATCAGGGCCGGCTTGGTGACGGTGTCGGTGGGCTTGATGTGCACGAGGCCCCCGTAGGGCTGGCTGGGAAGCCACGCCGCGTTGTTGGGTGCCAGGGTGTCCGGCATGCTCCGACCGTTGATCATGAAGTAGCGCGCGGTCGTCTTCGTGACGTCGTAGGGCTGTCCGCGCTCGACGGCCTGATGGAGGTCCGGGTCGACCTCCGAGAGCAGCATGAGGAACTCCCGGGCGGGGTCGAATCCGGAGTCGGGTCGGTCGCTGGCCTGCGCGGGGTGGCCGGCCGGTCGCACGATCAGTGCCCCGAACAGGCCCA
>JBKJPD010000208.1:0-9849 GCA_046595345.1 Pseudonocardia sp. | reverse complement strand
CGATCCGCGGCACCCGGGTGGGTGCCGGTCCGATGGGCGAGTCCGAGCGCGGCGAGACCGCGCCCCGTGAGCACATCTCCTACTTCTGTTCCAACGGTCACGTCACCACCCCGTCCTTCGCTGCCGAGGCGGAGATCCCGAACTCCTGGGACTGCCCCCGCTGTGGTCTCCCGGGAGGCAGGGACGGTGAGAACCCGCCCGCCCCGCCCCGCACGGAGCCGTACAAGACCCACCTCGCGTATGTGAAGGAGCGCCGCACCGATGCCGATGGCGCGGCCATCCTCGAGGAGGCGTTGGGCAGGCTGCGGGCGTCGCGCGAGGTCTAGCAGGACGCGGTCACCCTCCGTCCAGCACCCACACCCCCGAGTTTTGTGGCTGCGCCGGCGGATCCACCCGCAGCAACGCTAGTTCCCGATGCGGGTGAGCTGCTCGGTGAAAGCCACGACGAGTCGCGCCGCCGTCGTACCGGGCGGGACGGCCGATGCGGCAACGGTCACGACCTGCCCACCGCGGACCGCGGCGGCGAACACGCTGCCTCCCTGCAACCGGCAGACGAAACCGCCGTCGGCGGCTGCCATCGGTGCGCGGGAACCGTTCTCACACAGCTCGGCGAGCATGTCGAGCTCGTCGGCCACGTCGGCCACGGAGGACGGGGCGAGGTCGACGGCGACGAATTCGCTCCCGGCCGGGAGGCTCTGCCTCGAAAGGCTCCCCTCCGCCGAAGGATCGTAGACGCAGCGGGTGTCGCTGGCGGTGGTCTCGTCGGGGGCCCAGGTCAGCCCCGTGACAGCGGCCAGCGCTGCGGAGTCGAGCAGACACGCGGCGGGCGGCAGCGGCGCAGCGGCCGGCGCGCTCGGGTTCGGCGCGCTCGGGTTCGGCGCACTGGAGTTCGGCGAGCCTGGATCCGCGCCTGTGGTGCAGGCTGCGAGCACACCGGCGGCGGCCATCACGGCGAGCAGAGTGAATGCGCGGGCCGTCACGGAGATGCACCCTACGCCGGGCGCCGCTGGTCTCGGCTGCTGATCGCCGATCCACCTACCCGGAATCGCTGGCATCCGACGGCGGCGGTCACTACTGTCCCGACGCATGACGCGGTGGACGCTTTCCCCTGACAAGATCCCGAGCGCGTGGTTCAACGTCGTTCCGCATCTGCAGACCCCACCCCAGCCGGCGCTGCATCCCGGTACCCGGGAACCCATCGGACCCGATGACCTGGCGCCGTTGTTCCCGATGGCGCTCATCGGGCAGGAGGTCAGCACGGAGCCGTGGATCGACATTCCCGGGGAGGTTCTCGACATCCTGCGGCTGTGGCGGCCCACCCCGCTGGTGCGGGCGGTGCGGCTGGAGAAGGAGCTGGGCACCCCCGCGCGGATCTACTTCAAGGACGAGTCGGTGTCGCCGGCGGGCAGTCACAAGACCAACACGGCGGTACCGCAGGCGTTCTACAACAAGCAGGAGGGCATCGCGCGGCTGGCCACCGAGACCGGTGCCGGCCAGTGGGGTACCGCGCTGGCGTTCGCATGTGCGCAGTTCGACCTGGACCTGATGGTCTACATGGTGCGGGCGTCCTACGACCAGAAGCCCTATCGGCGGATCGCGATCGAGACGTGGGGTGGCGCCGTCGTCCCCTCACCGGTCGATGATCCCACGCACCCGGGTTCGCTGGGCTCCGCGATCTCCGATGCCGTGCGCGACTGTGTCGGGCGCGCCGACACCCACTACGCGCTCGGGTCGGTGCTCAACCACGTGTTGCTGCACCAGACCGTGATCGGCATCGAGGCGAAGGAGCAGCTCGAACTCGCGGGGGAGCGGCTGCCCGACGTGGTCATCGCCCCGTGCGGCGGCGGATCGAACCTCGGCGGCATCGCGTTCCCGTTCGTGCCCGACACCGGCGTGCGGCTGCTGGCTGTCGAGCCCTCGTCGTGCCCGACGCTGACGCAGGGGACGTTCGGCTACGACTTCGGTGACATGGAGGGTCTGACCCCGCTGCTGCCGATGTACAGCCTGGGCCATGACTTCGTACCGCCCTCCATCCACGCGGGCGGGCTGCGCTTTCACGGCGACTCCCCGCTGATCTCCCAGCTGGTGCGCGACGGCCGGATGGAGGCCGTCGCCTACCCGCAGGGCAAGGTGTTCGAGGCCGCCGTGCAGTTCGCCCGCACCGAGGGCAAGATCCCCGCCCCGGAGTGCGGGCACGCCATCCGGGCCGCGATCGACGAGGCTCTGGCGGCGAAGGAGACCGGCGAGGAGAAGGTGATCCTGTTCAACTACTGCGGTCACGGCTTCCTCGACCTGTCCGCCTACGACGACTACAACAACAACCGCCTGCCCGACGAGCAGGGCTGAGCGGACACAGCAGGCACCAGCCGGCCGGCTGTGCCGGGACCCTGTCGACATGATCGGTGGGTCGGCCGCCGATCTCGGGGTGGTGCTGCTGCACGCGACACCGAGGAGGAAGCCCATGGCTGACGTCGCCATGCTCGACATGGACATCCGGTCGCCCGAGAGGTCCGAGTTCGGGGAGCGGATCGACTGCTACGCGCTGGGCGATACCGACCTGGGCCGGTACCGGGTTCTCCTGGTGCCGTCGATGGTCGACCAGGAGTATCTGGCCGCGCACCGCGGCCGGATCCGCCGCTACCTCGACGGCGGCGGCGTCGTGGTGTTCGGCGGCCAGGTGCACCGGGACTGGCTCCCCGGCGCGTCGCCTTTCGTGGCCATGCTCCGCGATGGGGGCGACCCGCCCACGCTCGCGGCCTACCACGTCACCGAGATCGCCGAGCATCCGATCTTCGCCGGGGTGGATGCCGACGACCTGACCTACCGGCGCGGGGTCGCAGGCTTCTTCGCCCGCGGTCACCACCCGCCACCGCCGGGCGCCGAGGTGCTCGTCCGGCTGTCGGGCGGGGAGCCGGTGACCTACGTCGACCGGGTGTCCACCGGCGGAACGATCGTGCTGCACGCCAACAGCGACCTGCTCGGTTACCGCGGCGACGCCAGCACCGCGGGGCGGATCCCCGACCAGCTGATCGAGTGGGCCGTGGCGCAGTCGGCGCATGCCCCGACTGCGCATGCCCCGTCGGCGCAGCCCGACCTGTCCGGGCCGGTCACGAAGGGGCGGGGCACCGGCCTGGCCGCGGTGTACAGCGGCTCGGCCCAGCATCATCGCGCGCTGACCCGCCCGGCGTACGCCCGCCATCTCGGTGGCGGCCTCGTGTACCTTCCCGAGCTGGCCGATACCGACCTCACCGGCTACGACGGGCTGATCATCCCCGAGCGGATGCACCGTGGCCTGCTCTGCGCCGCGGCCGACCGGGTCATGGAGTTGCTCGATGGCGGCGGTACCGTGATCTCGTTCTCCGGCGGAGAGCCCGTGCCGGAGTTCCTGCCGGGCGTCGCGTGGGAGCACCGTCCGACGAACTTCTGGTGGTGGCTCGAACCCGGTGCCGACCTCGGGCTGCACACCCCGTCCCCGCGGCACGCCCTGTTCGACCACCTGACGATCCGGGACTGCACCTGGCACTACCACGGGGTCCTCGACCCGCCCGACGGCGCGGAGGTGCTCCTCGCACTCCCCACCGGGGAGGCGCTGCTCTACGTCGACCGGGTCAGCACGGCGGGCACGATTGTCGTCGCTACGCTGGATCCGATGAGCCACTACGGAAGCCATTTCATGCCTGCAACCGAACGTTTCCTCGACGGCTTCCTGCCATGGGCGGCCCTTGCCACCGTCCGGACCCCGCGATGAGCGTGGTGAGCGAGCCGACCCTGCAGGTCCAGGACCAGGGACAGCTGCTGACATTCGGGCTGGCCGACCTCATGCGCTACCACGGGCCCGGCTCCCCGGGCGGCGTCGCACACGGTTTCACGGTGATGCTCCGGGCCTGGCAGCTGCTATCGCCGGACGGGCCTCCCGAGCGCCGCGAGATACGGCTCGACACAGCCTTCGCCGGTCCGGGGGCGCGCGACGCGATCGAGCTTGTCACCCGGGCGGTCACCGACGGGCGCTACGTCGTCGATCCTGCACTCAGGCGGCCCGACCGGGGCACGACGCTCGAGCACTACGTCTTCCGGTTCGGGTACCGCGATCGCACCGTGCGGATGGAGATCCGCGAGGGCTTCGTCGTCGACGAGTTCATCGCGCTGGCCCGCAAGCAGGGCCGGAACCCTGACGAGGAGGCCCGCCTCACCGTCCTCAAGCAGGAGATGGCCGACCGCCTGCTCGCCGTGCCTGCGGACAAGGTGTACGACGTGGTCGAGGGGTGACCCGTCCGCTCCGGCGGACAGCCGATCCCGCTCGGCCTTCCAGCGGCATCGACGGCGCACGATCACCTGCCGGCGCCCGACTCAGGATCAGCCGATCGCGGGGACGAGGTCCCGGGGGAGTTTGGAGGCCGCGGCGCGGTCGAGCAGCCAGCGGGTGCGGCGGCGGCCCTGAGCACCGGCCACCGGGATGGCGATCTCCCCGGCACCGCGCAGCGCCATCGCGACGGCCGCGGCTTTGGTATCGCCCGTCGTGATGATCCACACTTCGGCGGCGCGGCGGATGGCCGGCAGCGTCAGAGTGATCCTGGTGGGTGGTGGCTTCGGGCAGCCGTGTACCGCCACCACCGATCGCTCGGTCTCGTACACCGCGGGGGAGTGCGGGAACACCGACGCGGTGTGGCCCTCCCCGCCCATACCGAGCAGGACCACGTCGAACGAGGGCACCGGGCCGTGGTCCTCGGGGCGGGCCGCCCGCGCGAGCAGGTCCGCGTACGCCTCCGCCGCGGCGTCCGCCCCGGACGGCCCCGTGCCGGTGTCGGAGCCCATCGGGAACACCTTCTCGGGATCGACCCGGACGTGGTCGAGCAGCGCGGCGCGGGCCTGTGTCTCGTTGCGCTCGGGATCACCGGGCGGCAGGAACCGCTCGTCGCCCCAGTAGAACTCGACTTTCCCCCAGTCGACGGCGTCGCGGGCGACGGTGGTGCGGATCTGCTCCAGCATGGCGATGCCGGCCCCGCCGCCGGTCAGGACGATCTTGGGCGTGTTGCCTGCGGCCTGCAGGTCCACCAGCCGGGTGATCAGCCGGGCCGCGGCTGCGGTGGCGAGCACGTTGGGATGGGCGTGGACGGCGATGTCGGGGCCGGGCATCAGGCGCTCACCGCGAGGTTGGAGATCTTCACCGGGGTCCGGCCGCGGGTGATCTGCGCCACACCGGCGAGCGCATCCCCGTAGATCTCGTCGGGATCCAGCCTGCGTAGCTCCTCGGCGAGACAGTCGCGGACCGCACGGCGGGCCAGCGTCACCAGCCGGTCGGGCTGGCCGGGCTGGCGCAGGCTGCCGACCTTGCCGTCGGGCCGGATCAACTCGACGGGGCCGGACGCGCGTTGCAGCTTCACCGCGACGAGGCCGGGACCGCTCTCGGCGGGGGAGCGCTTCACCTTGATGCCCAGCCGTGCGGAGAGCCAGCCCGCGAGCAGGTCCGTCGACGGCGACACGGCTTCGCCCGCCACGGTGGCGGCGGTGACCGGCTGGTGCGGCGGATGGTCGAGTGCGGCGGCCAGCAATGCCCGCCACGGGGTCAGCCGCGTCCACGTCAGGTCGGTGTCACCCGCGGCGTGATGGGCGCGCCGCTGCTCGAATGCCCTGAGCGGGTTCTTCGCCGACAGCGCGTCGGTGATGCGGCGCTGGGCGAGCCGGCCGACGGCGTCCTGAGAGGGCACCGCGGGCGCGTCGGATGGCCACCACGCGACGATGGGCGCATCGGGCAGCAGCAGCGGCATCACCATGGCGGCGCCGGCGTCGTCCTCGGCGAGTGGGCCGTAGCCGCGCAGCACGACCACCTCGCTGGCACCGGCGTCACCGCCCACCCGGATCTGGGCGTCGAGCCGCGGCGCGGCCCTGCGCTGGCCGCGGGCCAGCACGATCACCCGGCAGGGGTGCTCGCAGCTCGCCTCGTTGGCCGCCGAGATCGCGCCCTCGATCGAGCTCCCGTCGTCGGTGACGATCACCAGCGTCAGCACCCGGCCCAGCGCCAGCACACCGCCACTCTCGCGCAGCTGGATGATCTTCTTGTTGACGGCGGAGGTGGTGCTGGATGGCAGATCGACGATCATGGGCCCATCTCCTTCAAGGACGCCGCCACGTGCGGCCGGTACGGGCGAGCATGGCGTTTGCGGACTCCGGGCCCCAGGAACCGGCGGCATAGGGGTCGGGGCCGGACTCCTGCGCGGCCCAGTGCTCCATGACGGGGTCGAGGATCTCCCAGGACCGCTCGACCTCCTCGTTGACGGGGAACAGCGACGGTTCGCCGAGCAGTACGTCGAGGATGAGCCGCTCGTAGGCCTCGGGGGAGGCCTCGGTGAACGCGGTTCCGTAGCCGAAGTCCATGGTGACGTCGCGGACCTCCATCTGGCTGCCCGGCACCTTCGACCCGAACCGCATGGTGACGCCCTCGTCGGGCTGCACCCGCACGACGAACGCGTTCTGGCCGAGCTCCTCGGTCATCGTCGCGTCGAAGGGCAGGTGCGGGGCTCGCTTGAAGATCACCGCGATCTCGGTGACGCGCCTGCCGAGACGCTTGCCGGTGCGCAGATAGAACGGCACCCCCGCCCAGCGCCGGTTGTCGATGTGGCAGGTGATGGCGGCGTAGGTCTCGGTGCCGGAGTTCGGGTCGAACCCCTTCTCCTCCTTGAGCCCGAGGACCAGCTCGCCGCCCTGCCAGCCGCCGGTGTACTGCCCACGTGCGGTGGTCTCGTCGAGCGGGCCGACGATCCTGGTGGCGTTGAGCACCTTGATCTTCTCGATGCGCAACTCGTCGGAGGAGAACGACGTGGGCTCCTCCATCGCGGTGAACGCCAGCAGTTGCAGCAGGTGGTTCTGGATCACGTCGCGGGCGGCGCCGATGCCGTCGTAGTACCCGGCGCGCCCCCCGAGGCCGATGTCCTCGGCCATGGTGATCTGCACGTGGTCGACGTAGTGGGAGTTCCAGATCGGCTCGAAGAGCTGGTTGGCGAAGCGCATCGCCAGGATGTTCTGGACGGTTTCCTTGCCGAGGTAGTGGTCGATGCGGAACACCGAGTCCTCGGGGAACACGTCGTTGACGATCGCGTTGAGCTCGCGGGCGCTGCTGAGGTCGTGCCCGAAGGGCTTCTCGATGACGACCCGCCGCCACTGCTCCTCGTACATGGGGCCGGCGGAGCCCGCACCAGCGCTGTCCTGCGCCGAGAGCCCCGACCGGGCGAGCTGCTTGCACACCACCGGGAACGCCGACGGCGGGATCGACAGGTAGAAGGCATGGTTGCCGTTGGTGCCGCGGACCCGGTCGAGCTCCTTGACGGTCTCCTCGAGCCGGTCGAAGGACTCGTCGTCGTCGAAGCTGCCCGGCACGAAGCGGATGCCCTCGGCGAGGCGGTCCCACACGGTCTGCCGGAACGGCGTGCGCGCGTGCTCCCGCACGGCGTCGTAGACGACCTGGCCGAAGTCCTGGTCGGCCCAGTCGCGGCGGGCGAAGCCGGTGAGCGCGAAGCCCGGCGGAAGCAGCCCGCGGTTGGCGAGGTCGTAGATGGCGGGCATCAGCTTCTTGCGCGACAGGTCCCCGGTAACCCCGAAGATCACCAGTCCGCACGGCCCGGCGATCCGCGGCAGCCGCTTGTCACGCGGGTCGCGAAGCGGGTTGGTCCACTGCTCAGCCCCGAGCTTGTCGGCGCCCATCGGCGTCTCCCAGTCTTGTATTCGTCAATCTGGCGGCGCGCACTCCCCGAGATCATGGCAGCCCGACCGGAGTTCCTGCACGGCGCGCACCAGGGTGATCAGTCCGACCACCCGGTCGGCCAGGTGCAACCGCAGCACCGGGCGCCCGCGCCGTTGCAGCTCAGCGGCCTCGGCGCGGGCCTGGGCCTGCTGCAGCTCGCCGAGCGGGTCGCTGTCCGGGAGCCCCCGGCCGGTCGCCGTATCCGGATCGGCCTCGCCGGTCAGCTGGCAGACGACGCCGCCGGCCGGCCCACCCTTCGCGTACTGCCCGGCACCGGGCAGGCAGCGCGGTGCCCATCCGAAGGTGGTGGTCAGCCCCGTGCGGCGGTTCAGTTCCGGGCGCAGCACCGCGGCCGAGGCGTCGTCGAGGCGATCGAGGTAGGCATGCACGGCGAGGTGCGGCCGGTCGGGTCCGGCGGCGCCGACCAGCGCCTGCAGCGCGCCGGCGACGGTGTCGGTACCGGTGGGCAGCCACGACCCGGCGTACACGGCGACCATTCCGTCCACGAACAGTTCGGGCTCCATCGGGGCCGGGGCGGGTGCGAGCGCGTCCGGCCGGTCCGACGGGTCCACGCCCAGCAGGTGGGCGGCCACGGCGGTGGCGTACTGCCACAGCAGCACCTGCGCGATCTGCGAACCATGGGTGACGACGTCGGCCGGACCTGCGCCGTCGGGTGCCACGGTCAGGGTGGACGGCGCGGTCCGGCCGGGGGCGTCCGGTCCCTCGACCACCACCGGCAATGGGCCCCGCCCGTCCTTGCCCAGGCCGCCGGCGACGAGCTGGGCCACCCATTCCCCTGCCGGTCCCGGATCGGTGAACGTCACGACGGGGGCGGCGGCGAGCAGGGCACCGAGCCGCAGCGCCGGGTTGTCGGGGCTGTCGGCGGCGAGCACCCGGCGTGCCGCGGCCGCGTCGGCGAGCAGTTCGGCGACGTCGGCGCCGGCCAGCCCCGCCGGGACCAGCCCGTACGCGGTCAGCGCCGCCCACGGCCCGTCGACGTCGGGCGGCCCGAGCACGACCGTCGCACCGCCTGCCCGCGCGAGCAGCGGCCCGCCGGGTGGTGTGACGAGGACTGTGTGCAGATCCGCTTCGAGGCCGTCGGCCCGTAGCGCGTGACCGACGGTGTCCCACAGCAGTTCCACCGCCGCGGTGTCCTCACCCGGTGGGACGCTCACCACGAGCACCGTCGCATCCAGGTCGCCTGCCAGCGCGTCGGCCACCTGCACGGGATCGGTGGTGTCGAGCACGATCAGCCGTGGATCGGAGTGCGCGAGGAGCTCGGCCGCCACCCCGACGCCGCCCGCCGCGGCGACCACGATGCGCGTCAGACCGGCCACCCGCAGGCGCTCGCGCAGTCCCGCGATCTCGCCGACGAGCGGGCGCGCCGCCCGCGCCGCGCCCACCCAGCCCGGGCGGACCGCGCCCGGCCACACCGTGGTGTCACCGGCCGCGATCCGGGACGCCACGGCGTCGCCGACGAGCCGCGCAACCGTGTCGTGCGGCGGCGGGCCGGCGATCGTGAGGGCCGGCAGGGTCACGAGGTGATCAGGACCCGGCAGCGTCAAGTTGGCCCCGCACCGTCTCCAGCAGTTCGGCCCACGACTTCTCGAACTTGTCTACGCCCTCGTTCTCCAGCACCAGGAACACGTCGGCGAGGTCGACCCCCGTCGCGGCAATGGCGTCGAACACGGCCTGCGCCTGCGCGGCGGTGCCGGTGACGGCGTCGCCGCGCAGGTCGCCGTGATCGGCGAAGGCCTGCATCGTCTTCTCCGGCATCGTGTTCACGGTGTCGGAGACGACGAGCTCGGTGACGTAGAGGGTGTCGGAATAGTCGGGGTTCTTCACGCCCGTCGACGCCCAGAGTGGCCGCTGCGCCGCCGCGCCCTGAGCGGCGAGAGCCTCCCAGCGGGCCCCGGCGAACACCTCCTGGAACGCGGCGTATGCGAGCCGGGAGTTGGCGACGGCGGCCTGCCCGCGCAGCGCCAGCGACTGCTCGGTGCCGATCGCCCCGAGCCGGCTGTCGATCTCGGTGTCGACGCGGGAGACGAAGAAGCTCGCCACCGACGCGATGCCGGCTCGGGGCGATCGGCACCGAGCAGGCGCTGGCGCTGCGC
>JBKJPD010000185.1:0-5098 GCA_046595345.1 Pseudonocardia sp. | reverse complement strand
CACTCCCGGCGGCACCGTTGTGATCGCGCCGAGTCGCTCGCTCGGCGGGGTGCTGGGGTGCGTCTCGAGGTGGTCATGTCGGCGGCCGCCGGTAGGGTCTGGGCACGGGAGCCCTGGATCGTCCGCTTCGCGCGGGCAGCTGCGCCATGCGCACTTCCGGGCCTGAAGAACGATCATGACAGGTCCGACGGCAGGAGGTGAGAGGCCGTGCTGACGCTCATCGTCGCGCACCTCGTGGTCGCCGGGCTGCTCCCGCTGGTGTCCGCGCGCAGCCGACCCGCAGCGTTCGCGGTGGCCGCTGTGCTGCCGGCCGCCACGCTTATCTGGGCGCTCGCCCACACCGGCGCGGCGCTGGGCCCCGGGCTGTCGAGCACCACCGCGTGGGCGCCGGCGCTCGGCCTGGAGCTGAGCTTCCGGCTCGACGCGCTCTCCCTGGCGATGATCGTTCTGGTCAGTGGCCTGGGTGCGGTGATCCTCGTCTACAGCATCGGCTACTTCGGGGCAGGCTCGCCGGACGCGACGCGCTCGGCAGCCCTGCTGCTCACCTTCGCCGGCGTCATGGCAGGGCTGGTCCTCGCCGACGACCTGTTCACGCTCTACGTGTTCTGGGAGCTCACGTCCATCGCGTCCTTCCTGCTCGTCGGGCAGAGCGGGGAGAAACGCGCGAGTCGCCGGGCCGCGGCGCAGGCACTGTTGGTGACGGTGCTCGGCGGGCTGGCGATGCTGCTGGGGTTCGTGATGCTCGGCGAGGCCGCGGGCACCTACCGGATCTCGGAGATCCTGGCCGATCCGCCGCGGGGTGGCCTCGTGACGCTGGCCCTGCCGCTGATCCTGCTCGGGGCGTTCACCAAGTCCGCGCAATTACCGTTCCACCCGTGGCTGCCCGCCGCGATGGTCGCACCCACCCCGGTCAGCGCGTACCTGCACGCCGCGTCGATGGTGAAGGCCGGGGTGTACGTCGTGGCGCGGCTCGCGCCGGGGTTCGCCGATCTCGCCCTGTGGTGGATCCCCGTGGTCGTGGTCGGTCTCGGCACCATGCTCGTCGGCGGCTGGCGGGCACTGGCCGAGACCGATCTCAAGCGGATGCTCGCGTTCGGCACCGTCAGTCAGCTCGGGTTCCTGATGGTGCTGCTCGGCGCGGGCGGGCGGACCGCCGCGGTCGCCGGGGTGACGATGCTGCTGGCGCACGGGCTGTTCAAGGCGCCGCTGTTCATGATCGTCGGTGCGGTCGATCATGCGACCGGCACCCGTGACCTGCGCAAGCTCTCCGGGCTGGGGCCGGCTCTGCCGTGGACGGCCGCGGCGGCGACCCTCGCCACCGCGTCGATGGCCGGGCTCCCGCCGCTGCTCGGGTTCGTCGGCAAGGAGGCGGCTTTCGAGGCGTTCCTGCAGGAAGGCGGCGTCCGAGGCACGGCGATCGCGCTCGGCCTGCTCGCCGGGTCGGTGCTGACGGTCGCCTACAGCGTTCGCTTCCTGTGGGGCACGTTCGCCCGCAAGCCGGGGGTCGAGCCCACGCCCGTCGATGCGCCGGGGGCGCTGCTCACCGTCCCGATCTGGCTGTGTGCGGTCGCCGGGCTCACGCTCGGCCTCGCGTATCCGCTGGTCGACGTACTGGCCCGCAGCTACGCCGGGGACACGGGATACCACCTCGCGCTCTGGCACGGGCTCGGGCTGCCACTGTTGTTCTCCGCCGTCGCGATCGGCGGCGGTGTGCTGGTCCACCGGGCCCGCCACACCGTCGGACGCCTGGTCCATCACAGCCCGCTGGACGCCCAGCGCGGTTACGAGCTGGCCGTGGGCGGGATCGAACGCGTCGCCGTCATGGTCACCGGACGGCTCCAGGCGGGTTCGCTGCCCGCCTACCTCGCCACGATCCTCATATCGTTCGTGCTGCTAGTCGGCACCACGACGGTGGTGGGCGGCACCTGGCCCGCCGACCAGCCGCTCTACCACGCCGCGGCGCAGGTGCCGTTGGGGATCGTCGTGATCGTCGCGGCGCTCGCGGCGGTGCGGGCCCGGCGCCGGTTCACCGCGGTGCTGCTCGTCGGGATCATCGGTTACGGCGTCGGCGGGCTGTTCATCGTCGACGGCGCCCCGGACCTCGCACTGGCCCAGTTCCTCGTCGAGACGCTGTCGCTGGTGGCGTTCGTGTTCGTGTTGCGGCGGCTGCCCGCGCACTTCACGGAAACGCGCTCGCCCCGCCGGAGGCAGTGGTTCAAGGCGGTGCTCGCAGCCGCCGGCGGGACGGTCGTCGCCGGGGTGGCCGTGGTGGCGTCCGGCGCCCGGGCCGGGCCGTCGTCGACAGCCGCGGAGTTCATCCGGCTGGCTCCCGACGGCGCGGGCGCGAACAACGTCGTGAGCGCGATCATCGTGGACTTCCGCGCCCTGGACACCGTCGGGGAGATCGGGGTGCTGTTCGTCGCTACCGCCGGGGTGGCGAGCCTCGTACTGGCAACCCGCTACGACAATCGGCGCGCTCACTCGGTCGTCGAGAGCGGTCAGGGCAGCCCGCGGCACGAGGAGGACGTCCTCGGATGAGTACAGGTAAGGCGCCCTTCGAGGAATGGGGCCACCCCCGGCACGCGTGGCTGCTTCCGGGGAAGTGCCGCGGCGAGCACGAACGCACGCTGTTGTTGGAGCTCGCCACCCGCACGTTGTTCCCGACGATGCTGGTGTTCTCGTTCTACCTGCTACTGGTCGGGCACTACGCGCCCGGCGGCGGGTTCTCGGCCGGGCTCGTCGCGGGCCTGGCTTTCGTGCTGCGCTACATCGCGGGTGGCGACGTCGGGTTCGGCGCTGTCATCCGGGTCCGGCCGCCGGTGGTGATCGGCACCGGACTGACGGTCGCGCTGCTCACCGCACTCGCCCCGACGCTGGTCGGCGCGCCGGTGCTGTCGAGCGCCGGGCTGACCGCCGACGTACCGCTGCTCGGCACCGTCTCCGTGCAGACGAGCCTGTTCCTCGACGTCGGGGTGTACCTGTTGATCATCGGTGTGGTCGTGGACCTGCTGCGCTCGCTCGGTGCGGGCATCGAGCGCGACATGAGTGACGCGGGGGAGCGACCCTGATGACCACGATCAACCTGATGATGGCGCTGACGGTGGGCGCGCTCTACGCCGTCGGGTTCTACCTACTGCTGCAGCGCTCGCTGATGCGCGTTCTGATCGGGGTGGTCGTGCTCGGTCACGGCACCAACCTGCTGCTGCAGATCGCCGGTGGCCCGCCCGGCCGGGCCCCGATCGTCGTGACCGGGCCTGCCGAGGCGATCGCGGACCCGTTGCCGCAGGCACTGGCGCTCACCGCCGTCGTCATCACGTTCGCGCTCACCACGTTCCTGCTGGCGCTGGGCTACCGCTCGTTCGTCCTCGTCGGGCACGACGAGGTGCAGGATGACGTCGAGGACCGCCGTATCTCCGCGCAGCGAACGCTCTCGGCGCCGCTGGACGAGGACGGGGACGACCGGTCCGCAGCCGACGACGACGACGTGGAAGCAGCAGCCAGGTGACCCTTCTGATCACCCTGCCGGTGCTGCTGCCGATGCTCGGGGCAGCCTTGACCGTGATGGGCAGCCGGTCGCCCAACTTGCAGCGCGTCGTCGGCATCGTCGTTCTGACGACGGTGGCGGTGCTCGCCGGGGCACTCCTGTTCGTCGCTGATGACCGCGGCCCGATCGTGGCGGTGCTCGGCGGCTGGGCCGCGCCCGTCGGGATCGCACTGGTCGCCGACCGGCTCTCCGCCCTGCTGCTGCTCGTCTCCACGCTGGTGACGCTCGCGGTGCTCGTCTACGCCATCGACCAACGCATCGCCGACTACGGCCGGGGCACCGCCGGCACCACGTTCCATCCGATGTACCTGATGCTGTGCGCCGGGGTGTCGCTTGCGTATCTCACCGGTGACCTGTTCACGCTGTTCGTCGCGTTCGAGCTGATGCTCACCGCGTCCTATGTGCTGATCACGCGGCGCACCAGTGCGGCCAAGGTCCGGGCCGGCATGACGTACGTGACGGTCAGCCTGCTGTCATCGCTGCTGTTCCTCACGGCCATCGCGATGGTCTACGCCGCCACCGGCACGGTGAACCTCGCCGACCTCGCGGGGCGGATCGACACCCTGCCCGCGGGCCTGAAGACCGTGCTCGGGCTGATGCTGCTCGTCGTGTTCGGGATCAAGGCGGCGATCGTGCCGCTGCATTTCTGGCTGCCCGACAGCTACCCGAACGCGCCCGGTCCGGTGGCCGCCCTGTTCGCCGGGCTGCTCACCAAGGTCGGCTTCTACGCGCTGCTGCGCACCCAGACGCTGCTGTTCACCCGCGACGAACCGTGGACGCTCATGCTGGTGCTGGCCGCGACGACGATGCTGGTGGGGGCGCTGGGCGCGCTCGCGCAGAACGACATCAACCGGTTGCTGTCGTTCCTGCTGGTCAGCCACATCGGGTTCATGCTGTTCGGGCTTGCGGTGTTCGACGCCGCCTCGGTGTCGGGCGCGGCGCTCTACGCAGCGCACCACATCACGGTGCTCGCCACGCTGTTTCTCGTCAGCGGTCTGATCACGCGGCGCACGGGGACGGTCGCGCTCGACCAGATGGGCGGGCTGCTGCGCACCGCGCCCGGGCTGGCGGTGCTCTACGCGATCGCCGCGCTCACCCTTGCCGGGGTGCCGCCGACGGCCGGGTTCGTCGCCAAGTTCGCGCTGCTGCGGGCCGGGGCGGCGGCAGGGCCGTGGCCGTTGGCGGTGGCGGGGGTCGTGATCGTGGCCAGCCTGCTCACACTCTGGGCGCTGGCCAGGGTGTGGGTGCGGGTGTTCTGGGGCGTGCCGCGGCCGCCGCTGCCCGACGACGACCCGGATGACGAGGTCGTCGTCGGCACCGCCCGCACGCCCGTGACGATGTACGTGGCGACGTCCGGGCTGGTGGCCGTGAGCCTCGCCATCGTGGTGTTCGCGGGGCCGCTCACGGCTGTGACCGGGCGCGCCGGGGTCGATCTGATCGACCGTTCCCGCTATATCGCCGCGGTGTTGGGGGCAGGGCAGTGAACCGGCCGGCGACCGTGGTCTGGCTGACGCTGGTCTGGGTGCTGCTGTGGGGCTCGTTCACGCTGCTCAC
>JBKJPD010000132.1:0-15974 GCA_046595345.1 Pseudonocardia sp. | reverse complement strand
GCTCGTTCTTCACCAACCCGGTGCTCCCCGCCGGCGCTGCGCCTGCCGAGGCGCCGCGCTGGCCGGCGGGCCCCGATCGGGTGAAAATCCCGGCCGCCTGGCTGATCGAACATGCCGGCTTCGGACGTGGGCACCCCGGCCCTGGCGGTCGGGTGGCGCTGTCGACGCGGCACGTCCTCGCACTGACCAACCGCGGCGGCGCCAGCACCGCTGATCTGTTGGTGCTGGCCCGTGAGGTCCGCGACGGCGTGCGGGCCCGATTCGGGATCGAACTCGTGCCCGAGCCGGTGCTGGTGGCCTGCGCCCTGTGACGACCGGCGCTGTGACGACCAGCGCTGTGACGACCGGGCGCGGGGACTGTCGATGCAGTGCACGACGCGTATCGTCGCCCGAAGCTGCGGGGGGGACCGGGCAACCGAGAAGCGGGCGAGACGTCCTGTGTATCGGGGAATCAGTGCTCAAGGGGGATAAGAGACATGCGACGGCTTCTGCTCGTGTTGGCCGCGATACTCATCGGTTTGCTGGGTGTGGTCACCGCAGCCACCGCCGCCGGTGGACCTGCCGTCCGGCCGGCCGTCCCGGCCGGCCCGGCCGAGATCCTTGCGCCGCCGGCCGTGGTCGAGTACCTGCCGGCTGTCGGGGCGACCGACGTGGCTCCGACCGAGGCGGTCACCGTCACCGTCCACGACGGCACGTTCCAGGCGGTCACGCTGACCGGTCCCGGGGGCGGCGCCGTCGAGGGCGCGTTCAACCCGGACCGGACGCGTTGGACCAGCGCCGGTCAGCTGGACTACGGCACGTCGTACACGTGGGGTGGCTCCGCCATCGGCAAGGACCGCAACCCGACGCCGGTCCAGGGCGACTTCGCCACGCTCACGCCGAACAAGAAGGTGCGCGGCACGATCAACATCGGTGACGGCCGCACGGTCGGCGTCGCGGCACCCGTCCGGATCCAGTTCAACGGACACATCGAGGACCGGGCCGCCGCCGAGCGGGCCCTGTCGGTCACCACGTCAGTGCCGGTCGAGGGCTCCTGGGGCTGGGAGCCCGATGAGGGCGGCGGGTCCCGCGTGGACTACCGGTCCAAGGAGTACTGGCCGGCGAACACCACGGTCACCGTGCAGGCGAACCTGTTCGGGGTGAACTTCGGCGGCGGCGGCTACGGGGCCGCGAACCTCTCCACCACGTTCCAGATCGGCCGTTCCCAGATCGTCCGGGCCGACGTCACCACCTTCCACATGGTCGTCATCCGGGACGGCAAGCAGGTCGCCGACTACCCTGCCAGCTACGGGCTCGGCTCCGATCCCGAGCGCAACACCCGCTCGGGCGTCCACGTGGTCAGCGAGAAGTTCACCGACAAGCGGATGGTGAGCCAGCGCTATGGCTACGACTCCGTCGAGAAGTGGGCCGTCCGGATCAGCAACAACGGTGAATTCATCCACGCGAACCCGGCGTCGGCGTCCGCGCAGGGCTCGGCCAATGTCACGCACGGCTGCGTCAACCTCTCGGGCGACGACGCCAAGGCCTATTACGACTCCGCTCTGTACGGCGACCCTGTGGAGGTCACCGGTACCCCGATCCAGCTGTCGCCGCGCGACGGCGACATCTGGGACTGGACCCTGGGCTGGGATCAGTGGAAGGCCCTCTCGGCCCTCTGACCCCACGACTCGCAGGGCTCTCGTCAGCCGTCGCGGTAGGCACGCATGGCGCTTGCCTGGTCTCGGGGCTTGAGCACGATCTGGTCCAGGTTGACGTGGCTGGGGCGGGTGGCGGCGAAGGCGATCACGGCGGCCACGTCGTCGGCGGTGAGCGGGGTGATGCCGCGGTACACATCGGAGGCCTTGTCCGCGTCGCCGTCGAACCGGACCAGGGAGAAGTCGGTCTCCACCATCCCGGGCAGGATCTCGGTGAGCCGTACGGGCTGTCCGAGCAACTCACCGCGCAGGGTGCGGTGCAGCATCGCCTGTGCGTGCTTGGCCCCGGTGTAGCCGGCCCCGTTGTCGTAGGCCTCCAGCGCCGCGATCGATGTGACGGTGACGATGTGCCCGTCGCCCGAGGCCAACAGGGCCGGGAGCAGGGCTTTGGTCACGCGCAGCGTCCCGATCACGTTCGTCTCGAACATCCAGCGCCAGGCGTCCTCGTCGGCGGAGGCGACCGGTTCGAGGCCCTTGGCCCCGCCGGCGTTGTTGACCAGCAGCCGGCAGTCCGGCACGGCGGCGGCGAACGCGGCAACCGAGTCGGCGTCGGTGACGTCGAGTCGCAGCGCCGTGCCGTCGATCTCGGCGGCGATCTCCGCGCATTTCTCCAAGCGGCGGGCTCCCAGCACGACGTGGAAGCCGGCTCCGGCGAGCGCGCGGGCGGTGGCGGCGCCGATGCCGGAGCTGGCGCCGGTGACGACAGCGGTGGGTTTCATGCGCGAACCCTAGGTCGTCAATCCAGACCCTGCTGGGCGGTGCGGGAGCCGCGCCGCGCCGCGGCCCGCTGCCACGAGAAGATGCAGTAGCCGACGCCGCCGAGCACCGCACCTGCCACGCAGGTGGTGAACCAGATGTCGAGCTGACGGCCCGCGACGATCGACGTGACCAGTAGTGCGACGGCTCCGAGCAGCCACAGCGTCGTGCCGACGGCCACGACGGTGCTGATCTGCGCGAGGCGCGGCGGCAGCGGTGGGGGGTCGACCACCTCCACAGCCTACGGCGGCTCACAGACCTCGTGCGGGCTTGCCGGATAACGCAGGCTAGGCTAACCTCACAGATGTCGCTTCGTGGTGGAGGCGGCGCGTCAGTTCGGGAGAAGGGATCGGGGTCCCGGCCATCGGCCGGGGCCCCGATCCGCGTCTCAGCTCCCGAACTGAACGCTGTAGGTGCGTACCCGGGGAAACGTCGCTCACCGGCGATTTCACGGACCACCGTTCCCGCGGTGCTGGTCGCCCGCCCGCGGGCGGACGGGTCCCCGCGGCTTCTCCCAGCCGGCCGACAACGGGCCGGGCTCGATGGTGACGACCTCGGGTCTGCCCGGCAGGGCCGGGTCGTGGTCGGCGGCGGGTGCGCTGAGGATCACGACTACCGCGATCCCTGTCGACAGGTACTTCCGGATCAGCTGCACGAGCTCGTCGAAGCTCATGACAGGCGCTCCGGTCGAGTCAGTCCTCCCCGGCGGAGAGATCGGGATCCGTCGGGGAGTCGGCGGCGACGAGCCACCGACCGTCGGATTGGTGGGCGAGGACGATGTGGCCGCGGACCAGTTCGACCGTGACGGGACCGCCGGGCGGACCGGTCGCGGTGCCGATTTCCGCCTCGTAGCCGCGGCGGTTGTTCCCCTGGTCGGCGGCGATCAGTTCGAGTGCCGTGACCGTGGCGGTGCGGACCGACCCGGCGGGTGGCGCATCGATGACGACGACACCGACCGTGGCGGCCGGGCTGCCCGGTGCGGCGTAGCCCGCGGCGCGCAGATGGGTGCGGCCGAGGTCGGCCGGTGAGACCGAGCGGGCCGCTGACAGATATGCGCGGGCGACCGCCTCGGGGTCGGTGAAGTCGACCGACGGGTCGACGGGCGCCTGGTCGGCACCCCGTTGGAGGGGGATGGCAGCCAGGTCGTGGCGGTCGGCGTCGCTCAGGACACCGCCCAGCGGGGTGTCGCTCGACGGCGGAGCCGGTGTGGATCCGGCCTCACCGACGAGCAGCAGCGCGGCCACTGCCACGGCAACGGCACCGAAGGCGGCGAGCAGCGGGCGCAGGTTCTTGCGATTCACGGCGTCACTCCCGAAAGCTCACATGTACGTGGTCATAGTGGCCGCCGGTGGCATTGCGGACGTTGTAGACCCCGCCGCCGGTGTAGCGCTGTCCCCAGCCGCCCTGGTCCTTGACCTTCGGATCCCAGTACCGGCCCTGCCAGATCAGGTACTTGACCTGTAGGGGCTCGGCGTTGGCGCGGAACCATTCGGCGAGCTTCCAGCCTGAGGCCAGTTCCGCCCCGGCGGGGAAGGTGCCGGGTTTTGTGGGGAACAGGTCGCATGCCTTGCCGCGCGGGTGATCGCTGCTCGGGTTCCAGGCGTGCTTGTCCCAACAGCCGGCGGACCGGATGACCGGACCGTTCGACCAGCCCCCGAACATCGTGGCGGCGGCCTCGAGCCCGTACCGGGTGGCTCCGGTGATGCAGCCGTCGCCGGTCGGGTCGGGCTCCTTGCAGCCGGTGGCACCGCCCGTCCACGGGGCCGCCGCCGGTGGAGCGGCGGGGCTGCCCGGGCTGGGGCTGCCCGGGCTGGGGCTGCCCGAGCTGGGGGGTCCCGGGGCGAGGGGTCCCGGGGCGGGCGCCGCGTACCGCTTCAAGTTGTCGTGGACCGCCGCGATGTAGCGGTTGATCACCCGGACGCAGCGCTCTCCGCACTCTGCCTCGCCCACGACGGGCACCCCCGTCGCGCTGCCCGTCACCCGGCCGCAGCCGGCAATGTGGCAGACGAGCATCGCGTCGAGGGGGGCGGTGATCTTGCCGGTGGCCTTGAGGTGCTCGGTGACCGCGCGCAGGTTGGTGCAGATCCACGGCACCGCGACGCGCAGGTGCGCCTCCGGGGAGAGGATGTCGGCGTCAGCGGCCGGAGGGTCCGACGGCCACACCTTCCCGCCCGCTGCCTGCCAGTTGCGCTCCCCGAACTGGTAGAGCCCCGCGGCTCCGCCGGGTGCGTCGGACCGCAGCGCCGGGTCCCATCCCGACTCGGCCTGAACCTGGGCGACGACCCACAGCGGTGGCAGTTCGGCGCACTGGGTGGCGGTGAGCTCGGTGATCAGTGGCAGTGCGTTGCGGGCGGCCACGGGCAGCTTGGCGGTGTCGAGGCCCGAGGACGCGTCCGCGGGGGCGGTCTGGGTGGGCGCCGCACCGAGCAGCAGTACTCCCACCAGTGCGGCCAGTGCGGCCGAGAGGGTACGGCGCAGCATCGTCGTCGGGAGCATGGTTCAGCCTGCCTGTCCGGCCGAGCACCAGGCCGCGGCCTCGAGTTCCTCGTCGTCGAGGTCGAGGTCGAGGTCGCGGTTGAGGTCGAGGTCGTGGACGGGCAGGGCGCCGGCCGACCGTTCGGTGAGGTTCGGAAGGATTTCGGGGTACGACATCCGCCCGGTCCGGCGCGGCTCGACGAGAACGGGGTGCACCGGGCGTGGCGCCGAGATCAGCACCGGCCGTACCTGGGCCCGGACCTCGACCTCCGGGCCCTTCCACGGCTCGACGGCCCGCAGCCCGACCGGGGCGGTCCTTCCGGTGGTGGGGACCTGCGCGCCGACGAACGGGGGTAGGTCCCGGTCGAGCTGTCCGGAGCGGAGGACGGCTGCTGCGAGGTGCCGCATTGCCGATGCGTAGGAACGCATCGGACGGGAAAGGTGCTCGACGGGCTGCGCGAGCAGCGTGCCGACGTCGTCCAGCGGCCGGACCAGCCCGTGCCAGCGGGCGACGTCGGGGAGCAGAACCACCGTGCCGAAGCGCTCCTCGAGGGCTCGCAACCGGACCCGCGGCGGGACCGCGGTACCGGCCGTGACGGCGAGTAGCGGTCGGGGCCCGGTCGATGCCAGCACCAGCGCGTCCGCGAGGGCGAGAGAGGCGTCGTCGGATCCGCAGACGACGATGTCGGCATTGCGGTCGAGCCACCCGCTGCAGAGTCGGTCGTCGTGGGCGTGCAGGGCGGCGGCGACGGTGCTGGCGCCCGCACCCCGGTGCAGACCGACGACCAGCGGCGGTCGCGGCGTCACCAGGCACCGCCGATGTGGGGCTCCACGAGCGGGTCGTCGTCGGCGAGCGTGTGGTCGTCGGGCGCGGCGGCGGAGGTGGGCGCGGGCGGCGCGGGCTCCTCGCCGAGAGTCTCCTCCCACGCGTCGACGACGAGCCTGCCGCCGTCGGAGGAGATGGGCACGCTCAGCCAGATCCAGTGCGACGCGAGGCTCCGCCAGCCACGCCCGGTGGGCGCCGGTGCGGATGCCGGGATACCGGCGATGTCGGTTTCGGGCTCGGCGGACGAGGTGTTCTCGGCCAAGTGCTCACCGACCGACCGATATGGGGTGACGCGGACCCGGACGTCGACGAGCACCCGCCCGTCGCCGTCGGGCCGGACCCGGCCGGGCAGGGCGAACTCGGCGCGCTGACGTCCCTGACCGGACCATCCCAGCCGCGCCGGATCGCTGCCCGGGGTGGGCAGGTAGTCGAGGAGCACCCGCCCCCGCCGGTCGGGGTCATCCTGATCCCAGGACAGGTAGTCGACGGCGAACGCGCCGGCCAGCGCGGCGGCTTCGGCCGGGTGGGGCTCGGTCTCGACGGTCCTCGACGGCGCCATGGGCTGCGCACCGGGTAGAGCCGGAATCGGTAGTGCCGGAATCGGTAGTGCCGGAATCGGTAGAGCCGGAATCGGTAGAGCCGGAATCGGGGGAAAGCCGAAGGGGTCGGTGGGCGGGTCGTCCGCGGACCCTCGCCAGTTCGGGGCGGGCTGTGCGGACCAGGTGGCGGGTCCGGGGGTGGGCCTGGGCCCGGTGGGCGATGGCGCGCCGGCCCCTGCTGGTGGCGGGAACCATCCGGGCGGAGGGCCCAGGGGTGGGCCGCTCTGGTGCAGCGGGGGACCTGCCGGGGCCGGGCTCGGCCGGCCGAAGAGGCGGAATCGGGACACGGCGGTCACTGGACGCTCAGCCGAGGTGTGGCGCAGGGGCTCGGAGGGGCGGGTCTTTGAGTCATGGTTCCCCCGTCTGCGGGCGCGCTGGATCGCACCCGCAGGAGAGGCCGCGGGCGCAGGATGGCGATCGTGGGTGTGGGCGATCCGGCGGTGCCGGTCGACCGGTGGCCGCTGGCAGCGGCCGTTTCGAACAAGGCTGACTGTAGGAGGGGGGATGGGTGCTTCGTGGGGAAATGGAAGAACTCGTGGCGCGAACGAACGCGGCGCCTACCTCGTCAGGGTCGTGACCAGGCTCAGGGCAGATCCCACGTATGGACGGGTTCGTTCGCCGTCGAGTACTTCAGGTAGCGGTCGAGCATGCCGTGCAGTGCGGTGCGCCGGTCCGCTCCGCGCGCCTCGAGCGCGCCCACCGCGTCGAACTGCCAGGCCGCGCCGGTCCGCCGGGTCATGCAGCGCTGCTCGATCACCGAGAGGTAGCGGTCGGTGACCTCTCCCGCGACACCCCATCGGGCCAGCCCCTCGGCGGCCTGGGGGAGCAGCTTGCGCAACACCAGCTCGTCGGGCCGGATCCAGCCGCTGCCCGGCCAGTACAGCGGGCCATCCATGCCGTGTCGGGCCGCGGTCGTGAAGTTCTCCGCGGCGGCCTCGAAGGACATCGAGCTCCACAGCGGGCGGTCGGCCTCAACCAGCACGCGGAGCAGCCCGTAGAAGAACAGCGCGTTGGCGACCATGTCGACGGCCGTCGGGCCGGCCGGGAGCACGCGGTTCTCTACACGCACGTGGGGCACCCCACCCGCGATGTCGTAGACCGGCCGGTTCCAGCGCCAGATCGTGCCGTTGTGCAGCCGCAGCTCGTCGAGATGGGGGATCCGGCCCGCCGCCAGGTCTGCCATCGGGTCGGTGTCCTCCACGACCGGCATCAGCCCGGGGAAGTAACGGGCGTTCTCGGCGAAAAGGTCGAGCACCGAGGAGATCCAGCGTTCGCCGAACCACACCCGTGGCCGCACGCCCTGGTTGCGCAGCTCCGCCGAGCGCACGTCGCAGGACTGCTCGAACAACGGGATGCGCGTCTCCGCCCACAGGCGGGATCCGAGCAGGAACGGTGAGTTGGCGCCGACGGCGAGCTGTATCCCGGCGAGGCACTGCGCGGCGTTCCAGTAGGCGGCGAAGGAGTCCGGGTGCACCTGTAGGTGCAGCTGCATGGATGTGCAGGCCGCCTCGGGCGCGATGGAGTCGAATTCGGCGGTGAGGCGATCCGGTGCCACGGAGTGCTGGCCCGATGGATCCTCCCCTGCGATGTCGAGCCGGATCGGCTCCCCGCGGACACTGAGCATCTGCTCGTTGAGCGTGGCGTACCGCTGATCGGCGGACAGCGCCTCGACGACGAGATGGCGGCGCTCGAGCGTGGGCAGGATCCCGATGATGGCCAGCTGTGAGCCGCACTCCTGCGCCTTGGCTCGCGCCATGGCGAGCTCGTCGAGGAGTTGGCGCTCCAGGTGTCGCCACTCGTCGCCGGGCAGGGGGCGCGGCGGCAAGTTGAGTTCGAGGTTCCAGCGGCCGAGTTCGGACTGGAACTGCGGGGCCCCGATGGCGCGCAGTACGTCGGCTCCGGTCAACGACGGGCCGAGATCGTGACCGACCAGGTTGAGCTCGACCTCGATACCGGTCATCGGTTCGTCCCGGGCGAAGGGCTGGTCGCGCAGCATCACGGCGAGTGCGTCGTGGCAGCGCTGAACCTTGGCCCGATACTGCTGGCGGTCCCGCCGACTGAACATGGTCCGGGCGACGTCCTGGCCCATGCGTGCACTGCCTCCCTACCCCGCGCTCGACCCGGACCGCAGCCGCCGTTACTCGGGCATCCGCGCGTCGGCCCGGTCGGGCGATTGTCCACCGTGACACACGCGTCATCCCGCCGCTACGGCTGACCGGATGACGGGCTGCGGGGCCCGGAGTCACAACCTGGGACGATGTCCGACCGTGGCCACCATCACCCCGGTCCACGACGCGGCCGACCCGCGCGTGGACGACTACCGCGATCTGACAGCTGCCGATCGCCGCCCCGACCGGCCGGGCGGGCGTGGCCTGGTGATCGCCGAAGGTGTCGTGGTGGTGCGCAGGCTGCTGGATTCACCGTTCCCGGTCCGTTCGCTGCTGGGGGTGCCGCGCCGCCTCGCCGAGCTGTCCGACGATCTGGGCGACGTCGACGTCCCCGCCTACGCGGCGGACGCGGACACGATGGCCGCGGTGGTCGGTTTCCACCTCAACCGCGGAGTGCTCGCCGTAGCCGACCGTGCCCGGCCGGTCGGGGTCGCGGACCTCGCGCGAACCGCGCGGGTTCTGGCGGTGCTCGAGGGCGTGGGTGATCACGAGAACCTCGGCGCCCTGTTCCGCAACGCCGCCGCGTTCGGTGTGGACGGGGTGTTGCTCGGGCCGCGGTGCTCCGATCCGCTGTACCGGCGCAGCGTCCGGGTCTCGATGGGGCACGTGCTGCGGGTCCCGTTTGCGGACCTGCCGGGGGAGTGGCCGTCGTCGCTGGAGCTGCTGCATGCTGCCGGCCTACAGATCGTCGCGCTGACGCCGGGCGCGGGTTCGGTGCCGCTCGGTGGCTCGGGTCTCGCCGGCCGGCGGGTGGCGCTGTTGCTCGGCGCTGAGGGGCCTGGCTTGTCGGAGGCGGCCCTGGCGGCGGCCGATGTGCGGGTGCGCATCCCCATGGCGCCGGGGGTGGACTCTCTCAACGTGGCCACGGCGGCGGCCGTGGCCTTCCATGCGCTCGCTCGCCCGTAGGCTGAGCCGACCAGAGATCGGGGGATCGGGTGGTAATCGCGGAGGGGCAGCCAGGTGATCCGACGTTGCCCGTCGAGCTACAGGACGCGCTGCGGGAGTGGGCCGCGTTCGCTGCGGCTGTCACGCGCGCCGGGCAGCCCGAGGAGCTGGAGCTGTTGAGCCGGCGGGGTCGTCAGCTCGCGTCACGGGTGGTCGAGGTCCTCGGCAGGCCTGTCAATTTCGTGGACCCCGTGACCGGCACCGTGGAGCCCATCCGGGTCGGGGTCACCGGGCTGATCCCGCGGCCGGCCGCCGAACCCCCCGGCCCGACGCCGTGGGTCACCGGCCTTCCGGTGTCGGCCTTCTTCGGGGTATTCGCTGCGATCGCCGACATCGTGCTGAGCCGGGCGTTCGCGGAGGCGTTCGGGCTGATCTGGGTGCCGGCGAACCTGATCGTGATTCTCGGGCTGGCGCCATCGGTGTACCTGTTGCGGAACAGGCCGTTCTGGCGATGGCCCGTGCTCGGAGTGGCCGCAGGGCTCGGCGCGGCGTGGGTTGTGCTGCTCCTCGACCTGCTCGGCCGCTGACGACACCCGTGCGGAGACCGTTGCCCCGGCCGCGTTTTCCGCGACCGAGGACTATCGCTGGCCGCGCACACCCAGCAGGACCTCGTCCCAGGACGGCATGACGGGCTTGCCCTTGCGGGTGCGCCGGTTGGCCGCAGGGGCGGGGTCGGACTGCTCCGCAGCGGGTTCGGCGGGCTGCTCGGTGGGTGTGTCGATCGGCGGTGCGGTCTCGGCGGCAGGCTCCGGCTCGCGAGGCGGCGGAGGAGCCGCGGTCTCGGCCCGCGGCTCGGGACGGGTCTCGGACTGCAGTTGCCCAGGTGCGCCCGGGCGGCGCTGCTCCGGGCCGGTGCGGGTGGGCGGGCGCTCGGTCACGGCCATGCGGTCGCGGGTGATGGTGCTGCGTGCGGTGTCGGACGCGGTGGCGCGGAGCTCCTCGACCGGGGCCGGCTCGGGATCCTCGGACCGGGCGATGTCGATGACGGGGCCGACCGTGCGGAGCGGCCGGGCCGGTAGGCCCTCGACGAGGTCGCTGGCGTGCTCGTCCACCGCTGTGACGGTGCCGCCGTGGGCCCCGGGATGGAACGTCCAGTGGGCGCGGTTGTCCGATCGTCCCGCCCGCCAGGACAGCGCGACGACCCACTTGCCCTCCTCGTTCTTCCAGGAGTCCCACTCGGCCTCGGTGTACTCCTGGCCGCGCAGGCCGAAGGTGTGGGCGACGACGTCGCCGAGCATCCGGGTATCGGGCCCGTCGGCCCGCACCGGGTGGGCGCGCTGTGCGTCGTGGGCGGTGCGGGAACGCTCCAGCAGCACCGGATAGGCGAAACGTTCGATCTTCTGGTGGGGCACACCCGCGGCCGCGGCGACCTGCTCCACGGACGCTCCGGCGCGGATACGGGCCTGGATCTCACGTGGACGCAACTGGCTCTCCAACTCGATCGCGATCTGTCCGAGCCGGGACAGATCTCCCCGGGCGGCAGCCCGCAACTGTTCGTCGGCCGGCACGGTGAAGCGCTCCCGGCGGCTTGGGTCCTCGAGGATGACGTCGCCGTCCTCGGTGATCCCGACGACCCGCAGCGCCCGCATCGGCGGCCTCCCCGCTCTCTGATTACCGTCCACATGACGGTAGTTGCCGAATCGCAACCTGCCTCGGAGGCGCGCCGAGGCAGGTGGACCTGCCTCGGCGTGTCGATCTGATAGCAACCGGTCCCCGCGCACGCGCAGCGTGGCATGAGTGGGGCGCGGGGTAACCATGGGGCTGGTGTTACAGGAGTGAATTCAAGACCCTCCGCCTTACGGCGTTGATCCACGAGACGCGCGGCGGCTCAGGACTGGTGTTCCACGATCCAGTCGATACACGCGGTCAGGGCCTGCACGTCGTCGGGGTCCACGGCCGGGAACATGCCCACGCGCAGCTGGTTGCGACCGAGCTTGCGATAGGGCTCGGTGTCGACGACGCCGTTGGCTCGCAGCGTCTTCGCGACGGCGGCGGCGTCGACCGACTCGACGAAGTCGATCGTGCCGACCACCTGCGACCGGTGCGCCGGGTCCACGACGAACGGCGTGGCGAAGGCCGAGCGCTCGGCCCACGTGTAGAGCCGGCCCGACGAGTCGGCGGTGCGCGCGACACATGCATCGAGGCCGCCGAGGCCGTTCATCCACTCGATCTGCTCGGCCATCAAGATCAGCGTCGACACGGCGGGGGTGTTATAGGTCTGGTCCTTGACCGAGTTGTCCACGGCGGTGGCCAGCGACAGGAACGGCGGGATCCAGCGGTCGGTGGCAGCCAGCTCGGCGACGCGCTCCAGCGACGCCGGGCTCATCAGCGCGATCCACAGCCCGCCGTCGGAGGCGAAGCCCTTCTGAGGGGCGAAGTAATACGTGTCGGCCTGGGTGATGTCCACCGGTAGGCCGCCCGCGCCGGACGTGGCGTCGATCACGACAAGTTGGCCGTCGGTCGCGTCGGCAGGTCGCACGACCGGCACCGCGACGCCCGTGGAGGTTTCGTTGTGGGCCCACGCCAGCACATCGCAGGACGGGTCGGACGACGGCGCGGGCGCGCTACCCGGGTCGGCCTTGATCACCACGGGGTCGGCCAGGAAGGGGGCGCCGCGGGTGGACTCGGCGAACTTCGCGGAGAACTCGCCGTAGGTCAGGTGCAGCGAACGCTCCCGGACCAGGCCGAACGCGGCGGCATCCCAGAACGCCGTGGACCCGCCATTGCCGAGCACGACCTCGTAGCCCTCGGGCAGGGAGAAAAGGTCGGCCAGTCCGGCACGCACGCGCCCGACGAGCGACTTGACCGGCTTCTGGCGGTGCGAGGTGCCCATCACGGCGCCGGCAGCGGCGAGAGCGGCCAGCTGCTCCGGGCGAACCTTGGACGGGCCGCAGCCGAAACGTCCGTCGGCGGGCAGGAGGTCGGTGGGAATCTGCAGGTCGGCGTCAGACACGGTCCTCGAGGTCACGGACTCCAGTGTTGCAGCCGCCGCGGGCCTCTCCCCGCCCCGGCCGATGTGATGCCGACCGCCATGAGCGTCGTGAGGTCGGGTCGGCTGCGCGCCGGCCGATCGATGCCGGCACCTCGACCTGTCGAAACGCCCACGGGCGTGGGGTCGGTGCTGCAACCATGGGCCGATCATCGAGCGGCACACACGGGGGAGTCAGCCATGACGGACACATCCGACCGACATCTGCCGGGATACGGACCGCCACAGAACTACGGCCTCGCGCAGGGCTACGGACAACAGCCCGAATTCGCACCGCCGGATTATCGGCTCGCGGCCCGGCCGGGCATCATCCCACTGCGTCCGCTCGCCGTCGGCGAGATCCTCACCGGGGCGTTCGGCTACATCCGGGCCAACCTCGCGGCCACCCTCGGTCTCGCGTTCGTGGTCTTCACCATGAGTTGGCTCGTTCAGCTGCTCGGCCAGATCCTGAGCCCGAGCCCGCGGAATCTCTCCCAAAAGCTGCTGTTCGCGTTCGGCATCGGCCCGACCAGCATCGGCCTGGTGTCCACCGTCTTCAGCATCGTCGGCACCGCCATCCTGAACGCGTTACTCGTCGTCGTGCTCAGCCGGGCTGTCGTCGGCAGGCGGACCGGTCCGGGACAGGCATGGGCGGTCGTTGCGCCCCGGATTCTGGGACTGATCGGGCTGAGCCTGCTCATCACCCTCATCGTCGGCGGCGCCGCGGCCGTCGTCGGGCCGGCGGCCGGGATAGGCGCTTTGGCGATCACATTCGGCGGCGGGGGTGCGTGGGGGCCGCTCGCTGCTCTCGTCGGGCTCGCCGGGCTGTCGGTCGCGATCTACTTCGGCGTGCTCCTGGGGATGGCACCTGTGGCCTACGTGCTGGAGGGCATCGGCGTCACGGCTGCCCTGTCGCGGTCCAGGTCGCTCGTCCGCGGCGCCTTCGGGAGGATCTTCGGGATCCTGCTGCTGGCGTTGCTGCTCGTGGCTGTGTTCTCCGCTGTCCTCCTCGTCCCGCTCGGTCTCGCCACCGGGTTCTACGATGGCGCCACACCCGACATGATCATCTGGGGAATCGGCGCAATCGTTCGCGGCACGTTCGTCGCCCCGTTCTTGGCAGGGGTCATGGCCCTGCTCTACATCGACCAGCGGATCCGGCGAGAACGGTTGGTCGTGGGACTCGCGCGCGCCGCCGCCGACGCACCCGATCCCGTGCGGTGACCGCGGTCGGGTGATGACCCGGGGCCGGCCCCTGTCACGGGGCCGGCGCGCTGCGTCAGCCGTGCTGGATCTCCTCCCAGCCCTCGACTGCTTCGGGCTTGCGGGGGCCCGGGCCGATGTACTGCGCCGACGGGCGGACGAGCTTGTTCTCCCGCTTCTGCTCCATGACGTGCGCCGACCAGCCTGCCGTCCGCGCGCTGGTGAACATCGCGGGCATCATGTGCCCCGGAACCTCGGCGAAGTCGAGGATGACCGCAGCCCAGAACTCGACGTTCGTCTCGATCGGGTGGTCCGGGCGGCGTTCGCGCAGGATCGCCAGCGCCGCCTGCTCCAGCGCGACGGCCGCATCGAAACGCGGTGCCTTCAGCTCCTGGCAGGTGCGACGCAGCACCCTGGCCCGCGGGTCCTCGGCCCGGTACACCCGGTGCCCGAAGCCCATGAGCTTCTCCTTGCGGTCAAGGATGCCCTTGACCAGCGACGCCGGGTCGCCGTTCTGCTCGACCTCGGCGATCATCGGCAGCACCCGCGCGGGCGCGCCACCGTGCAGGGGGCCTGACATCGCGCCGATCGCCCCGGACAGCGCCGCCGCGACGTCCGCACCGGTGGAGGCGATGACGCGTGCGGTGAAGGTGGAGGCGTTCATGCCGTGCTCGGCGGCCGAGACCCAGTACGCGTCGATGGCCTTGATGTGCGCCGGGTCGGGCTCTCCGCGCCACCGCACCATGAAGCGCTCGGTGATCGTCGTGCACTGGTCGATGCGGGACTGCGGCACCGCCGGTACCCCGATGCCCCGGGCGGACTGCGCGACGTAGGACAGGGCCATCACCGAGGCGCGGGCGAGCTGCTCGCGGGCCTCCTCTGCCGTGGTGTCGAGCAGCGATCGGTAACCCCAGTAGGGGGCGAGCATCGCGAGTGCCGCCTGCACGTCGACCCGGACGTCACCGGTGTGCACCGGGATCGGGAACGGGTCGGCCGGGGGCAGGCCCGGGCCGAAACGGCCGTCGACGAGCAAAGCCCAGACGTTGCCGAATGTGACCCTGCCGACGAGGTCCTCGATGTCGACGCCCCGGTATCGCAGCGCGCCGCCGTCCTTGTCGGGCTCGGCGATCTCGGTCCGGAAGGCGACGTGGCCCTCGAGACCGGACTTGAAACCGGGCGGGGGCGGGATTGCCGCCGTGCCGTCCGGGGTGGGGCCGTTGTGAGCCGGCGCGGTCTGCGCTGTCTCAGCGGTCGGCGCAGTGGACACGCGTCCTCCTCGTGATGTTCCCTGACGTCTGTTATCCGGCCGTCCACGCCGGGTGGCGTCGTCGGCCGGGGCGCACGCTCGCCGGGCTCAGTGGCCCGGTCTGCCTGCAGACCACGATCGCCGACCGATTGTTGTCACCGGCGGCAACCATGGTTGGCGTTACCTTGCCTTCACGGCCCGTCAGAGGCAACGTGCAGGTAGGTGGCATCTATCACCGCCTCGTCCTTGTGAGGCGCCGCTCACCTACTTTCGAGTACCGACACTGGGGGAGCACGTTGGCAGATCAGCCATTGGCCGGCATGCGCGTGGACTACGGCACGGAAGGGCTGGACACCCAGGGAGTCGACACCCAGGGACTCGACACCGGCTCCCTGGCGCCGACCTGGCACGAACAGTTGACCCGCTGGATTGCCGAGGCCGACGTCGCGGGCGTGACAGAGGTGAACGCGATGGTGTTGGCCACCGCGGGGCCGGACGGGCGTCCGTCGTCTCGGACCGTGCTGTGCAAGGGCCTCGACACCCGCGGTGTCGTGTTCTTCACCAACTACACCTCCGCGAAGAGCCACGACCTGCGCACGACCCCCTACGTGTCCGCGACCTTTCCCTGGTACCTCCAGCACCGGCAGGTGCACGTGCGGGGCGCCGTCGAGCTGATCGCCCCCGCGGAGACCCGCGCGTACTGGGTCACCCGTCCCCGCGGTTCCCAGCTCGGGGCGTGGGCGTCGGCCCAGTCGGTGGTGGTGAAGGACCGGCAAACCCTCGATGATGCGCTGGCGGCCGTCACGCGGCGGTTCGACGGCTGCGAGGTGCCGGTGCCCCAGCATTGGGGCGGCTGGCGGATCGTCCCCGAACAAGTGGAGTTCTGGCAGGGCCGCGGCAACCGGATGCATGACCGGCTGCGCTTCGAGGTCGACGAGATGACCCGCACGTGGCGGGTCCGTCGCCTCGCTCCCTGAGGGTCAGATGCTCTTCTGGCCGCGGCTTCGAGGAGACACGCGGCCGCATGCAGGACGTGTTCGTCGGTGTCGTGGCGGGCGGCTCCCGGCCGGCGTGGTGGCTGTGTTCCGGTGTTCTGA
>JBKJPD010000129.1:0-4227 GCA_046595345.1 Pseudonocardia sp. | reverse complement strand
TACCCGACGTACACCTCGACGACGTTGCGGCTCGCCGCCCGCTCGTCACCCCACACGAGCCTGAGCAGCTCGTCCTTCGCCACCGCCGTGTCGGGCCGGGACGCCAGCGCGTGCAGGAGTGCGAACTCCCGCGGTGAGAGCTCCACCGAGTCGCCCTCCCAGCTCACCGCGCGCGCCACCGGGTCGACGATCAGCGACCCGAGCCGGACGCGCTGCCCGGTGCGCCCGAGCGCGGCGTCACGGCGGCGCAGCATCGCGCGGAGCTGCGCGACGAGCACGACGAACGCGAACGGCTTGACGAGGTAACCGTCGGCGCCGAGGTCGAGCCCGTCGGCCTGGTCGAACTCGCCGTCTTTGGCCGAGACCAGCAGGACGGGCGTGTCGACGCCCGCCGCGCGCAGCTGTTCGAGCACCCGGTAGCCGGACAGGCCGGGCAGGATGATGTCGAGCACGATCGCATCGAAGCTGCCGGTGAGCGCGGCCGCGAGCGCGGACGGGCCGTCGGAGAGGGCGACCACTTCCATCCCCTCGGCCGTCAACCCGCGCGCGACCGCCGTCCGGATCCCCGGTTCGTCGTCCACCACCAGCACGCGTGCCATGTCCGACCCGACGGTAGCGGTCGGGCGGGCGTCGCACCTCAGAACACTCTCAGCACCGATGGGCCAGGCTGTGCACATGGCGGTTTGGCGAAGTGGGACGGCAGCAAGCAGGGTGGCGGCCGGCATCGCGGTGGCGGGTGTCGTGGGGTTGGGATTGCTGGTGGCGCCGGCCGGTGCCGGCGCAGCCCCGGAGCTCCCGCCGGTGACGGCGCAGGACCTGGCCGGCTCCGTACTCACGGCCCATCCCGGTGCCTTCGGCGGCACCGTCGAGCTGGACAACGCGCTCGGCCTTCCGCCGCTGCCGGAGATCCCCCAGGCCGGGGACGGCACGAGTTCCGCGCGGATCTGGTCGGACGGGAAGGGTCGAGGACGCGTCCAGGTGCCCACCGCGTCCGGTGAGCGCACCCTCGTCGCCGACGGTGACACGCTCTGGGCGTGGGACTCCACCACCCGCAGCGTCACGAAGATTCCCGGGGGCCACGAGCGGCCCGACGCCGCTCTCACCGACCCGGTGGCCGCGGCCACCGGGGCGCTGGCTGTGCTGCGGTCCACGAGCGTGATCAGCGTCGACGGAACCGCCGAGGTGGCCGGCCGCCCGGCCTACGAGCTGGTGCTCGCGCCCGCGCCGTCGGAGCGCACGCTGCTGCGTGAGGTGCGCATCGCCGTCGATGCGCAGACGCGCCTGCCCCTGCGGCTGACGGTGCTGGCCAACGGCTCTACCGAACCGGCACTGCAGCTCGGTTTCACCGACCTGACGTTCGGCGCGCAGGACCCGGCGCTCTTCACGTTCACCCCGCCCCCCGGCGCAACGCTGGACGAGCCGTCGGTGGGTGAGCGCCCCGGGGGGATCGTGAAGCGCGCGGGAGCCGCACCCGCGATCGTCGGCGACGGCTGGGACACCGTGCTCGTCGCGGCGATGCCGGTTCGCGACCCCGCAGCCCCGGAGCATGGTCGCGGTGCTCTCGATCTCTCCGCACTCGGCCGACCCGTCAGCGGTCCCTGGGGCAGCGGCACGTTGATCTCCACCGCGGTCGCGAGCGCGATCGTCACCGACGACGGCCGGATCGCCGCAGGCGCCGTGCCCGAGCAGGTCCTGACCGAGGCGCTCTCCCGGTGACCGCCCAGTCCGAGGTCGCGGCGTCCGAGGTGGCGTCGGCGACGGCCACCGCCGCTCCGCTCGCGGCCCGGGCGATCGGGCTCCGCAAGGTGTTCGGCCGCACCGTCGCCGTCGACGGGATCGACCTCGACGTCCCCGCCGGATCGGTGCTGGGCATGCTCGGCCCCAACGGCTCGGGCAAGACCACGTTGATCAGGATGCTGCTCGGGCTGACCCGGCCCACCGCCGGCACGGCCGAGCTCCTCGGGCATGCGGTACCGGCGGAGGCGGCCCGGGCGCTGCCGCACGTCGGCGCGCTCGTGGAGGGCCCGGGATTCCACCCGTTCCTGTCGGGACGGGAGAACCTGCGCCGGATGGCGGCCACCGAGCCGCTGCTCGCGAGCCGCGACATCTCAGGCGCCGTGGACGCGGCCCTGGAGCGGGTCAACCTGGCCGACGCCGCCGACCGGCGGTTCCGCGGCTACTCCCTCGGTATGAAGCAGCGCCTCGGCCTCGCCGCGGCACTGCTGATCCCGCGCCGGCTCGTCGTGCTCGACGAGCCGACCAACGGCCTCGACCCGGCCGGCACCCGTGACGTCCGGCGGATCATCGGCGAGCTCCATGCGGGCGGCGCCACGGTGATCGTGTCGTCGCACCTGCTCGCCGAGGTGGAGGCGACATGCACGCACGTCGCCGTCCTGCAGGCGGGGTCGTTGGTCGCGGCGGGTGAGCTGCGGTCCCTTCTCGACACGGGGGCGGACGGGCTGGTCGTCACCACTCCCGACGTCGACCTCGCCGTGGCGACGCTGCGCGGGGTCGGCGCAACCGCGTACCGCGCCGAGGGTGCCGAGCCGGCTGTCGTCATCGGTGACGGTGGCCCGCCCGCGCCGGAGGCGATCGCGCTGCTGGTGCGGGCGGGTGTCGCCGTCTACGAGGCGCGCCGGAGCCGGGCGAACCTGGAGGAACTGTTCGCGCGGCTGACCGAGGAGACGTCATGACGATGCTCACGCGGACCAGCGCCCCCACGGGACGTCTGCTCGGCGCCGAGCTGCGCTGGGTGCTCCGGCGTCCGCGCACGCTGGTGATGCTGGGCGTGTTCGCGCTGGTCCCGGTACTGATCTCGATCGGGGTCACGGTCGCGGGCCGCCGATCCGGGCCGGGTGCGGGGCTGATCGGCGCCATCGCCGGCAACGGGCTCGTGCTCCCGGTGGCGGCGATGACGCTGGCGCTGGCGCTGCTGCTGCCGCTGGCCGTCACGATGGCCGCGGCGGACGCGATCGCGGGGGAGAGTGCCAGCGGCACCCTGCGTGGCCTGCTGATCTCCCCGGTCGGGAGGCTGCGGCTGGTCGCGATGAAGGCGTTCGGGGTGCTGGTCGTCGCCACGCTCGCGACGCTGTCGATCGCGGTGGTCGGGGTGCTTGCCGGGCTGCTGGTCGTCGGGGGCGCCGAGGGACAGCTCGTGACGCTCTCGGGCACCGCGGTCGGGCTCGGCGACGCGCTGGGCCGGGTGGCGATCGTGGTGGTGTGGACGGTCGGTCAGCTCGCGGCGATCGGGGCGATCGCGCTGGCGATCTCGTCGGTCACCGAGCACCCGCTGGTCGTGCTGGCGTCCGTGCTGGGCGGGCTGATCGTGTTCGGGGTCGTCACCGCTATCCCGGCGCTGGGCTGGCTCCAGCCCTACCTGCTCACCTCCGGCTGGGCAGCAGGCACGGACGTCCTGCGCGACCCGCTCCCCGTCGACGGCCTGATCGAGAGTTCCCTGCGCGCCCTGAGCTACGTCGCCGTCGGGGCAGGCCTCACGACCTACCGGATGCTCCGCCGCGACGCCTGACCCGCGGGGCCGGTGGGGGCGCAGGATGGGTACATGGCCCAACTACTGGACGACGACGCTGTCACCGCTGCCCTCGACACCCTGCCGGGCTGGTCCCGCGACGGGGACGCCCTCGTGCGCACCGCGAAGCTTCCCTCGTTCCTCGAGGGGGTGGCAGTGGTGGTGCGGGTGGCCCGGATCGCCGAGGACCGCGACCACCATCCGGACATCGACATCCGCTGGCGCACCCTGACCTTCCGCTGCTCAACGCACTCGAAGGGCGGCATCACCGACCTCGACGTGGCACTGGCGGCGTCGATCAACGAGGAGATCGCGGCGGGCGAGAGCGCGGGATGACCCGCCTGCAGCGCAAGCCCTACGAGTCGGAGCTGCTTCGCCTGCAGGGCGAGTTGGTACAGATGCAGGAGTGGGTGCGCACGAGCGGCGCCCGCCTGGTCGTCGTGTTCGAGGGCCGCGACGCCGCGGGCAAGGGTGGCGCGATCAAACGGATCTCGGAGTACCTCAACCCGCGGATCTGCCGCATCGTCGCGCTGCCGGCGCCGTCGGGGCGCCAGCGCACCCAGTGGTACTTCCAGCGCTACGTCGAACACCTGCCCGCCGACGAGTACGCGCGGTTCCTGCGCCAGTGCCCGCTGTTCGAGGAGTTGCTCGTCGAGGACGGCATCCTGCTGCGCAAGTACTGGTTCTCCGTCAGCGACGCC
>JBKJPD010000657.1:0-4141 GCA_046595345.1 Pseudonocardia sp. | reverse complement strand
GGGACCAGGCTCCCGAAGTGCGATGACGGCTCTGGCAGCACGACCAGGTCGAACAGGCCTCTCATTGCGCTCCTCGCCCGGCCCGCCGACGGCCGGTCACCTCATGGGCCTGCTCCTGGGCGGCGCGCGGGAAGATTCCAGCGGGCCGGCAAACCGGTGGCAGTGAGCATGTTCCAGCGGGTCCCCGCCACGCCCGCGACATCAGTCGCTCGATCGCGACGTTCTCGTCGAATGCTACGACCGGCTGAGCTTCACACCCTTCATGAGCAGCACCGATGGTTGGCCAAAGCGTGTTCGTCCAGGTGACCGAACCACCGGACCCTGACTCCGGCGGGTGACAGGACATCGACGGGACGGGAAGGTCAGAATTCGAGGGCCCGCATACGGCACAGCAAGGGAATTGCGCGCAGACCTTTCGAAGGGAGCCCAGCGCGGACCGCGTCACCAAACTCATGGAACACAGTGGGCCGCTGTCCTGCGCGCGGTCGGAAGGTGTGACATGGTGCGGGCCACTGAGGGTTTTTCGGCGCTGCGGACCAGCCGCACCCGTTCTTGGTTTAACGACGATGCGGTGGCCTGCTCGATCGGCCGTCGAGTCAGGTCGAAGTAGATGTCTTATCCCCGGATTACGACGCAATCGGCGTCGCTCCTGATTGGACCGGCAACTGCTGGCGCGCGGCGCGATCGTTGGCGCGTCGCTCGCCATCGACCATGCCACCGTCGCGAGAGGGCAACGTGAAGCGCCCTGGTCTACCCGAACCGGCCACCAACCCGGTCGGCGTCCGGCCCGGCCAAGTGGAACGGCCCGACCCGGCAAGCCCGCCCGAGCCCGGCGCCCAGGCCTTGATGGCCACCGTCATCCGCATCCACCCGGCCTGCCCCGACGACATGGAACCGGTCAGCGACATGGAACCGGTCAGCGCACCCACAACCCCTGCCGCGGCCGCCGGCGACATCCTCGGTAGGTCGATCGCCCGCCATCCCACCTCGCTGGGTAGCCGTCTCGACGGCTACCTCGCCGCGGTCGCCCAGGCACTGCAGGACCGCGGGATAATCACCGGTACACCGCAGCGCACCGACCCCGCGCAGCGACTGCTGGGCTCGATCGTGCTCGACTGCACCGCGCTGGGCGTCGCCGCCCGGACATCCGCCGAGGACCGGCTCGCCGGCCCGCTGTCCATCGACCGCGCCGCCGGTCCCGACCGTCCAGCGCCGGTCATCGTGACCTGGGATGAGGAGATGGGCTGGTGCGCAGGGATGCACGATGACCCGGCGTCCTCCTCGCGGCGCTACCTGCACCCGAACCTGCTCCCGCACCCCTATACGGTCGCCGAGTTCGTCGTCGGCCTGGCTCTGGGGCAACCCCTGGGCGCCGAGCACCCCATCAACGTGCTCCCGCCCGATCGCCCACCACTGCGCCTCGTGCAATGACCCGGGGATGTGCAGACCGGGGTCGGCCAGCACCCACACGACCTCATCAGCGGAGCCCGAACTGCACCCGGGCCGACGCACCTGGTTGACCGCGCCAGCTCATCGCGCCCGCGGCACCGGTTGGCCGCTCCGGTCGCCCCCAGAACCCGGGGCACCCATCGACGTGGGGCCTCGGGATCACCTGGGTCGGACCCCGATCGAGGGGTCGGGTCCGACCTGGGCGTCACCGCACCACCGCTCGACCCGGTGAGGGGGGCGAGCGCCTCGCCGAACCGGTCGAGCCTCGCAGCGCTCGTCGTAGGACACGACGGTGATCCTGTCGGCCGAACACGGCCGATCCCCGGCCGACCCCGCCATCCTGAACAGAATCTCACGACGGACCGATCCTCGACGGGCTCAACCCCGCCTGGACCACCGCCCACCCCGCCGCCGCAAATCTTGTCGTCCGCTCCGCCGACGACGACGTCATGCCGCTGTGGCTGAGCGACCACACGCAGGCCGCCGCGGACTTCGCACGCAAGTACCTGCCGGACCGGTCCGGGAGCGGCAACAGCATTACCGGTGCACCGCACCCGTTCATCTCCGCCGGGCTGATCGACATCACGGCCGATTTCGATCACAACCAGATGGTCGAAGCCCCGGTGGAGACCACACAGACCGCCCCCGTCATCCTGCGCGCACTCGGCCTCAACCCGCAGGAACTCAAAACCGCAACAGCTGGAGCACCCGAGCACTCCAGTCCTGGCCGAACCCGAGAAATGGGACTGTAAGAATATCGGTGCGACTCCGATCAACGAGAGCTTCGATGACCGCCGTGCTGCCCGAGCAAGCGGTTGACCACGGGAGTCGAACTGGAAAGGTCAATCCTGGGGTCATCTCTGTGCCGTGGGACATTGGGGAGAACTGAGCGGTCGGGACCGCCAGCGAGACCGTCGTGCCTGTTCAACACGGGTGCCCCGCTGACTAGTTGGCCTGTAAGCCGGAGCGAGTTCTTCACATCGCGAGGTTTCGCGAGACTCCGTATTTGACCCCCCGGATCTGCACGATGCCGTCAGAGTACCCCTGGGTATCGCAACGCTTCGCGACGTCTTGCGCCCCGCCTACGCCCCGTGATCTTCCGCTGATCGCTCTGCGCGATTCATCCGCGCTCCGCGTGCGGGGCCCGGGCAGCCACACAGGATGTGCAACTCGACTTGCGGTATGAACTGCGCGCGGTCCAAGCGCCGGCGTCGAGGGACGCAGCCTGCACAACACGGCCACGAGCGGCGGACGCTGCGGGCGTCCAGGTCGCGTGCGGGAATGAAGTTGTCGCGTGCGACCAGCATGACGAGCACGACCACCCCCACAACCACGAGGCCGTGCCCGACGGCGTACACCAAGGGTCAGGCGACGCCGGGCAACGTCCTGCACCTGGGCAACGCCGAACGCCGACAGCAGGGTCACGCTGGGTCCGTCGGGATGTGCCAGTCGGTGTTGCCGCCGTCGGTGATCCTGACGTCGGACAGATCGGTCGTTGAGCGGGGCCAGGCGCCGCCGCGGAAGGCGTCATTGCAGAACCACAGAGACGATTACCAGCCCAGCCAGGCCCGGCACGCCGACGCCGACACATCACCCGGCTTGGCGGATCACGCCTGGCGGTGCGGAGTCCCGCGGACACTGCACCAGTACGCACTGGCTTCCAACGCACTGATCTCCAGGTCGACCTTCACCGAGACCTCACCGCCGAACCGTCGACGCAACGCCTTACGTGCGACCTTCTGCAGCGTCCGAGCGAGGTCGTCAAACCCGTACCTTCCGCGAGACGTGAGCATGGCAACGAAACCATGACGGTGATGTTGCCTGCCTCCGCGCTCGCCGTTACCGGCGGCCAACGTCAGTTCCACGGACACCGGCCGCTTGCGGTTGCTGCTGATCGCTCGGACGAGCTCAGCCCCTAGGACGTGCGGGTCAACGTCGGCCGGCGCCTTCACATGGAACACCGCCATCACTGCCTCGGTACCTGGCGTCACTATGTCCTGCTCCTCAAGGTGGCAGGCACCCCAAGCCTGTCATCGTGACCTTCCCATGAGGTCGGCACACAGATCCACGCTTATGTGGAACGACAATGACCCCATCCACGGCGATACCAGATGTTAGATATGCCTCCGGCGGCCGAGCTCCGCCCGAGACCCGACACCGCTCGGAGATCAGCAGGTGTAGCGGACGGCGGCGACCTCCTCGGCCGGACCGTGGAAGGGCAAGCGGCCAAGATCGAATCCTCCGGTGCTGCTACCGGGGGGCGGGGCGGACGAGCTGGCCTGTAAGCCGGATCCTGTTCCCGGGTGCCTTGCGGCACACCGTTCGGCGACCATCCATCTAGGCCTGCCGTCACCGGCAGGCTCAAGCGGTCTACCCGCAGACTCGGGCGGGCCGCCCTCGAACGCCTGCGCAGCTCGCCCGTCCCGGGGGACGGAGGAACCTCTTGACCTTGCTCCGGGTGGGGTTTACCGAGCCACCCCGGTCACCCGGGGTGCTGGTGGTCTCTTACACCACCGTTTCACCCTTACCTCACCCAGCTCGCAACTGCACGAGCTGAGCGGGGCGGTCTGTTCTCTGTGGCACTGTCCCGCGGGTTACCCCGGGTTGCCGTTGACAACCACCCTGCCCTGTGGAGTCCGGACTTACCTCGGCGGCGGCTCTGCCCATCATCTGGGAAGGCCCGCCGACGCGG
>JBKJPD010000438.1:0-2770 GCA_046595345.1 Pseudonocardia sp. | reverse complement strand
ATCACGGTCCGCCCGTTGAGCATGACGGTGCACGCCCCGCAGTTGGAGGTGTCGCAGCCGACGTGGGTGCCGGTGAGCCCACGGATCTCGCGGAGGTAGTGCACGAGCAGTAGCCGGGCCTCCACCTCGTCGGTGGTCTCGGATCCGTTGACGGTGATGGTCACCTTGTGGCGGGACATGCGGTTCAGCTCCCGGATCCGTTGCTGGCTGCGGTCATGGCGCGCCATACCTTCTGCGGGGTGCAGGGCATGTCGATGGAGCGGATCCCGAGGTGGCTCAGCCCGTCGATAACGGCGTTGACGACCGCCTGCGGTGCCCCCGTGGCGCCGGACTCGCCGAGTCCCTTTGCGCCGAGGGGGTTGAAGCTCGTCCTCGTGACGAGGTGATCGGTCTCGTAAGGGGGCAGATCGCTCGCCGACGGCACGGTGTACCCGACGAGGGTGCCGGCGAGCGGCTGCCCGTCGGCGTCGTAGGTGACCTCCTCCAACAGCGCTTGCGCGATGCCCTGGGCGAGGCCGCCGTGGATCTGGCCCTTCGCCGTCAATGGGTTGATCACCACCCCGCAGTCGTCGACGGCCACGTAGCGCAGTACGCCGACGCGGCCGGTGTCGCGGTCGATCTCGACCACGCAGCAGTGCGCACCTGAGGGGTAGGACAGGTTGGACGGCTCGTGGTGCGCGGTCTCGTCGAGGCCGAGCTCGACGTCCGGGGGCAGCAGGTGGGGCTTGAGCGCGCGGATCGCGACCTCGGCCATCGTGACGCCGGAGTCCGGGGTGCCGCGGACACAGAAGCGGCCTTCGATCAGTTCGATGTCGGACTCGTCGGCCTCCAACATGTGCGCGGCGATCCTGACGGCCTTGGCACGCACCTTGTTGGCCGCCTTGAACACCGCCGACCCGCCGACGGCGATGCCGCGGCTGCCCATCGTGCCGATGCCCTCCTGCACGGTGGCGGTGTCACCGTGGATCACGCTGATGCGGTCGAACGGGATGGAGAGCTGGTCGGACACGATCTGCGCGAACGCCGTCTGGTGGCCCTGCCCGTGCGGGCTGGTGCCGACGCTGACCACCGCGGAGCCGTCGGTGCTCAGGCGCACCTTGGCCGACTCCCACCCGCCGACGTAGCCGAACTGCTCGAACAGCGGGGTGGGCCCGAACCCACCCATCTCGACGAACGTGGAGAAGCCGATGCCCAGCAGTGGTTTCGCCGGGTCTGCCCGGCGGGCCTCCTGCTCGGCTCGAAGCGCCGGGTAGTCGATCAGGCCGAGGAGCTGCTCGAGCGCCTTGGGATAGTCGGCCTCGTCGTAGACGATGCCTTCGAACTGCGTGGCGTACGGCATGTCCGCAGCCTGGATGAAGTTGCGCCGGCGCACGTCGAGTGGGTCGAGGCCGAGCTCCATCGCCACGGCGTCCATGACCCGTTCGATCATGTACGCGGCCTCGGGGCGCCCGGCTCCGCGGTAGGCCCCGATCGGGGTGGTGTTGGTGACGACGGATCGGAAGCTCGGCGCGATGATCGGGATCTTGTAGCAGCCCCCGGCCATGAACGACGTCAGCGTCGGTATGCCGATACCCGTGGGGTCAGGCCAGGCGCCGCAGTCCTGGGTGACCTGCAGCCGCAGCGCCAGCACCGCGCCGTCGTCGGCGAACCCGACTTCGACGTCGTGGCGCTGGGCCCGCCCGTGGACCATCGAGGTCATGTTCTCGCTGCGCGTCTCCAGGTACTTGACCGGACGCCGCAGCCGCCGCGAGAGCTCCGCGCACAGCAGGTACTCCGGGTAGAACGACGCCTTCGCGCCGAACCCGCCGCCGACGTCGGGCGCCACCACCCGCACCTCGTGCTGGGGCAACCCGAACATGACCGCGATCTCGTTGCGGTTGTGGTGCGGGTTCTGGGTGGTGATCCACAGCGTCAAGCCCGAGGCCTGCCAGTCGGCGAGGCACACGGTGGGCTCCAGCGGCACCGCGGCGCAGCGCTGGTTCTTCAGGTGCAGCGAGATCCGGTGTGGCGCCGCGGCCAGCTCGGCCTCGGCATCGGTGGCCGAGAGCTGCTGGGTGAGCACCACGTTGCTGGGCAGCCCGGGCAGGATCGGCTCCGCGCCCTCGGCGGTGGCGGCCTCGATGCTGGCCAGCACCGGGAGGTCGGTGTAGTCCACCTCCACCAGCCCGGCGGCGTCGGCGGCGATGTAGCGGTCCTCCGCGACGACGACGGCCACGGGCTCGCCGACGAAGCGGACCCGGTCGGTGGCCAGGCAGGGCCGTTCCATCCCCGGGACCGAACGGGTCGGCGGCAGCCCCTCGAGATCGGCGGCGGTCCACACCCCGAGTACGCCGGGCAGCGCCCGCGCCTCTGCTGCGTCGATCCCGTCGATCGTGGCGTGCGCCGAAAAGCTGCGGACGTAGGCCATGTGGACGGTGCCGGAGAGCCGGATGTCGTCCACGAAGTTGCCGCGCCCGGTCAGGAGGGCCGGGTCTTCCTTGCGGACCACTGATGCGCCGACCATGGAACCCATGTGGGTGGACCTCCTCGTCCGAGCGGTGCTGCGCGTCACAGACAGCGACGTTAGGAACCTAACGTCGCCATCCGGCGATGGCAAGGACATCAGCGGCCGCGGACCGGAGCCCGACGAGCGTTCCGCACCAGCGGCAGAACGCGCGGCGGGATCCGTTGGGTGCGGGCGATCTGCGAACGGGTGCGCACGACACCCGGAGTCGCGGTGGGCGCCTGGACGACGCGTTCCAGCTCCACGGTGTCGCGGGCTCAAGGCCCT
>JBKJPD010000426.1:0-2613 GCA_046595345.1 Pseudonocardia sp. | reverse complement strand
CCGCGGCCGGCCGGACCGCCCGCGCGGCCAATCGATCACCCCGCGCCGAAGCAGTGCGCGCCGCGGTCGACCAACTCACCCTGGGCCTGTCCGCCGAGCACTCCCGCCAGGCCGCGGGGGTCATCACGCACCTGTGCAGCTCCACCGCCTGGATCACGATCAGCGACGAGTCCGACCTGAGCGACACCGACGCCCGACACGGCGTGCTCTGGGCGTTGACCGTGCTGCTGGACGCGATCCGCGCCGAAGCCACCGACACCGACACCGACACCGAGGAGACACCGCCATGACCGTCAGCCTGACCTGCCGCCCCTGCGGAACCCTGATCACCGCCGAGAGCACCGACGAGCTCGTCATCCAGGTGCAGACCCACGCTCGCGACCACGACGGAGCACCCGAGCTGTCCCGCGAGCACATCCTCGCGCACCTCCACGGTGAAGACCTGGAAGACTGACCTGAGCAACCCCACCACCGGCGGCGCCACCTCCGACGGGCGCACGTCCGGCTCCGATATCACCGGCTGCGATATCACCGACAGGCGGCTGGTGCACCGGACACTGATTGGCGCAGTGAACGCCGTCAGGCGGCACGCCGGGAGATCCTGCGGGCAGCAAGTGCGCTGGCTCGGGAGAGTGGGCTGACCGGCTGGACGCTTCGCGACTTGGCGCGGCAGCTGGGCATGGCTGCACCGTCGTTGTACTCGTACTTCGACTCCAAGGATGCGCTGTTCGACGCGATGTTCGACGAGGGAAACCGGCAGATGCTGGCACTTGACTTCCCCGCGGGCCAGCACCTCCGGGAGGCCCTCGGGGCCGGAGCCGACGTGTTCGCCCGCTTCTGCTGCGAGGACCCCGTGCGCTACCAGCTGCTGTATCAGCGGACCATCCCGGGGTTCGCCCCGACCGCAGAGTCGTGGGAGCTGGCGCAGGCGGCGTACGACCGAGCCATGGCACCACTCAGGGCCTTCGGGCTGACCGAGCAGTCCGACCTTGACCTGGTCACCGGCGTGTACGGCGGATTGATCGCCCAGCAGCTGTCGAACGAGCCCGGCAGCGACCGGTGGATCCGGCTCATCGACGAGGCGACCGACATGCTGCACGACCACCTGGTCAAGCGCAGCCCACAGCTACGTGCACGCCGCAGGTCCACCACGAAAGCAGCCGACAAGGGGACACCACCATGACCGCTCTGCCCACAGCCCGGCTGCATCACATCGCTCTCACCGTCACCGACCTCGACGCCGGCGTCGACTGGTACGGCAAGGTCTTCGGCGTCCAACACGTTATGGACGCACCGCACGAGGGCGGAGTCGGCCCGATCCTGGCCGACGAAACGATGAGCCTGATGTTCGCGCTGCACGCCCATGACGCGAGCAAAGGCGAGGCCTTCCACGAGACGCGCACCGGGCTGGACCACGTGGGTCTCGTCGTACCCACCAGGCAGGACCTGCTGAGCTGGCAGGACCACCTGCAGACCAACGGTGTGGTGCGCGCCGCAGCGGCGGACCGCCCGCTGACCCAGTCGCCTATCGCCGACGAGGTGTACGGCTCGGTGCTGGTCTTCCGCGACGCCGACAACATCCAGCTCGAGTTGATCTCACTCGCCGCCCACTGAATCTAAGGAGCTCGTCATGCACACCCTAGCACTCACCGGCGGACTGACCGCCATCCAGGACGCCATGGAGATCCCCGGTCTCGGTGTCCTGCCCGTCAACGCCTTCCTGCTCCGCGGCGCCCAACCGCTGCTCGTCGACACCGGGCTGCCCCAGTCCCGCGACGAGTTCCTGGCCGTCCTGGGGGACCTCGTCGACCCGGCTGACCTGCGCTGGATCTGGCTGAGCCACCCCGACCGGGACCACACAGGCTCGCTCTACGAGCTGCTCGAGCTGGCCCCGCAGGCCCGCATCATCACGACGTTCCTCGGGGTGGGCATCTGCTCGATCGACCGGCCGCTGCCCATGGACCGCGTGTTCCTGCTCAACCCCGGCCAGCAGATCGACCTCGGCGACCGCACCCTGACGTGCTTTCGCCCGCCGCTTTACGACAGCCCGGCCACCACCGGTTTCGTGGACGACCTCACCGGCACGGTGTTCAGCTCCGACTGCTTCGGTGCGCCGCTGCCGAGCTTCGAGCTCGCCGTCGCCAGCGACGTGTCCGCCGTGTCCGCGCAGGACCTCGAGCACGGCCAGCGGCTATGGGCCAGCGTCGACAGCCCATGGATCTCGGTGCTCGACCAGGCAGTCTTCGATTCCACCCTCGACCCGCTGCGGGCCCTCGCCCCCGAGCTGCTGCTCAGCACCCACCTCCCGCCGGCCACCGGCCGCGCCGGCGAGTTCCTGGACCGGCTCGCCACGCTGCCCGGAAGCCCGCCGTTCACCGGCCCAGACCAGGCAGCCCTCGAAGCGATGCTGGCCGGATTCGAGTCCACCTCGGCCTGAGGGTGTAGGTGCCGCTTTGCGCTCCTTGCGACTCCGCTGATAACCGCGACCAGGCGGCGTTAGCCTCGTGGTCGTGGAGTCCTTCGTGGCCGGTGAGCGAGCGATGCGACGTCCGCGACGACCCCGGCCCGATAGACCGGATCGCCAGATGCGAAAGGCCCACAGCGGGCCTTTCG
>JBKJPD010000339.1:0-3524 GCA_046595345.1 Pseudonocardia sp. | reverse complement strand
GCTGCGGCCCAAGCTGATCGTGGCCGACGAGCCGGTGTCGGCGCTGGACGTCTCCATCCAGGCGCAGGTGGTGAACCTGCTGGAGGACCTGCAGGACGAGCTCGGCCTGACCTACGTCCTCATCGCGCACGACCTGTCGGTGGTGCGCCACGTGTCCGACCGAGTGGCCGTCATGTACCTGGGCAAGATCGTGGAGCTGGGCGACCGGGTCGGGGTGTACGAGCGGCCGATGCATCCCTACACGGTGGCGCTGCTCTCGGCGGTCCCGGTGCCCGACCCGACGCGGCAGACCAAACGCGAGCGGATCCTGCTGACCGGCGACGTCCCGAGCCCGCTGAACCCACCACCCGCCTGCCGGTTCCATACGCGCTGCTGGAAGGCGCGCGACGTCTGCGGCATCACCGAACCGCGGATGGTCGAGCTGGCGCCCGGGCACCGGGTGGCGTGCCATTTCCCGGAGAACGCACCCGCGTAGCGTCGGGATGGGCGGCATGCGGGTCGGGATCGTGGCGGGTACTTGGCGCGCTGGTGGCCGTCGTGCTCGGGATGCCGGCCCGCGCGCCGCGCCGCGCCCCCGGCGGAGCCCGCCCGCGAACCGGCGCTTGCCGGCTGACCTGCGTCAGCGCCCGTTGTCCTCGGCGTCCTCGCGCTCGCCGCGGCGGCGCAGCAGCTTGAAACCGGGGATGCCCTGGATCGCCTGCCGGACCTCGTTGAGCTGGTTGAGCAACTCGTGGACGTCCGGGCCGACGCGGTCGAGGGTGGCCAGGATCGGCATGATGTCGGTCTCGACGTGCTCGGTGAGCTGTGGAAGGTGGTCGATGAGCCGGATCGCGGCCTGGAGCTCCTTCTCGGAGAACTCCTGCACGAACCTGCGTGCCATCGGCGCCGCGCGCTCCGCGATGGGCTGATAGGTCGCCAGCATCCTCGAGGCTCCGTCCGCGGCGGTGCCCGCGGTCATGACGATCGCGGCGGCGTCCCCGGCCACGACCCCGGCCCCGGCGACGACGTCGGCAGCGCCGTCGGCCACCTGCCCTGCCCTCGCCACGAGCCCGGCGGCTCCCTCGGCGACTGTGCCGGCGGTTGCCACGAGCTCCGCAGCGCCGTCTGCCACGCCGCCGGCACGGGCCACCAGCGCGGCGGCACCGCCCGCCACCGTGTCGACCTCGACCAGCAGCGGTGCGATCCGGCGCACCAGGCCGTCGGCCTCGGTCAGCACGCCGTCCACCCGGGCGATCGCCCCCCGGGCGCCTGCTACCACCTCGTCGACCGAGGCGACGATGGCGTCGGCGCGGCTCACGACCGCCTCGACCCGGTCGGCGATCTGCGTGATACGTCCGACGAGCCCTTCGACGTCGCCGAGCAGATTGCCGATGCGTTCGGGCAGCCCGGCCACCAGCTCGACCGCGTCCTCGGTCCAGCCCATCAGCCCCCGGGCGCCGGCGATCATGTCGGTGGGTCCGACCCACAACGGGAGTCCGGCGATGCGCGATACCATCCGCCGATTCTGGCGCATCGCCCGGTAGCCGGCATGGGAGGGCGGGACACGTACCCCGCGGTATTCATCGCAGCTGCCGAACTCCTATCGGGGCGGCCCGGGTTCCTGGACGGGGGTGCAGATCGCGGCTGTCGTGAGGCCCTGGGGCGGCAGGTTCGCCTCGGTGAAGCCGAAGGGCGAGGTGATCGCCAGCCAGTCACCCGACTCCTGCAGCGCGGCCAGCGCCCCGTCGAACGCCGTGAGCAGCTCGGTCTCGTCGGCGCGCACGACGAACGCACCCACCGGCACGACGGGCCGGCCGTCCAGGATCGGCATGAACGGATCGGTGACCTCCAGACCGTAGCCGGGATTGCGCCGCAGCTCCTCGACCAGTGACAGGGCGGTCAGGGCTCCGACGGCGACGCTGCGATTGGCGACGCCGCGGAACAGATCGCTCGGGCCGCGGAACTCGCTGAGGCGGTCGCCGGGAACCCCGGCGGCGAGCGCGTACTCCCGCTCGATCGATCCCGCGAGCACACCAAGCCGGATGCCCGAGCGGGCGACGGCGCCGAACGTCGTGATCCGCCGCGGGTTGCCCCGTGGGACGAGGAATGCCGGAGGCACGACGAAGTCCGGCCGGGAGAACGCCACGTTCCGGCAGCGTGACGGGGTGACGGCCATCCCGGCTGTGATCATGTCGTAGCGGCCGTCGCGCAGGCCCGGGATCAGCCCGTCGAAGGCCGTCTGGACGGCCGCGAGCCCGCCGATGCCCAGTGCGGCGAGCGCGGCTCGGGCGACCTCGGGCTGGGCACCGGTGACCCGCCCGTTCATCTCGATGTAGCCGTAGGGTCGCTCGTCGGCGATGCCGACACGCAGCACGCCCGCGCGGCGGGCCCGTTCCAGCGTGCTGCCGGTCTCGGCACGGCAGCGGGCGGCCGCGAGGATCGGCAGGCTGCCGGCGAGAGCCAGGAGTCTCCTGCGGGTGAGCATCTGCAGCAGGCTAGGTCGTGGTCGGGATTGTCGCAGAACCTGGTCCGACCGCGTTCCGGGCCGGCCGTTCGGCCGTGAGCAGCAACTCGCCGGAGATCGGGGCGGTGCTGCGCATGATGTACAGGCCCCCGAATCCCCGCATCAGTCGGTCCACACGGCCCGGCGTTTCTCCAGGAACGAGGCCATTCCCTCGCGCGCGCCGGGGCTCTGCGACATCGAGGCCATCACCTCGACCGCGATCGCGTAGGCGTCGGACTCGGGGCGGTCGAGCTGGGCGTAGAGGGTCTGCTTGCCGACACCCTTGCCGACGCGGGTGCCGCGGGTGGCGCGGGCGAGTAGGTCGTCGACGCGGGCGTCGAGCTCGGCGTCCGGCACGGCGTAGTTGATCAGGCCCCACTCGGCAGCGGTGCGCGCGTCGATCGGGTCACCGGTCAGCGCCAGCTCCATGAGCCGCTTGCGCCCTATGTTGCGCGCCACCGGAACGGCCGGGGTGTGACAGAACCAGCCACCCTTTCCGCCTGGGAGCGCGAACGACGCGGACTCGGCGGCCACGGCGAGGTCGCACGACGCGACGAGCTGGCAGCCCGCGGCGGTGGCGATGGAGGCCACCTTCGCGATGACCACCTGCGGTACCTCCTGGACCGTGCCCATGACCCGGGTGCACAGCCGCAGCAGGTCCCGGATGCCTGCCAGGTCGCGGGACGCGACGTCGGCGAAGTCGTGGCCCGCCGAGAACGCCTTCCCCTCACCCGCGAGCACGATGCCGGTGGCCTCGGAGCGCCCGGCCGCCTCGAACGCGTCGAGCAGTTCGCGCAGGTGCCCCTCGGACAGCGCGTTGCGGCGCTCGGGCCGGTTCATCGTGATCCGGACGGTGTCGCCGTCGTGGGTGACCAGTAGGTGCTCGTAGTCGGCCATGACCGACGGTATCCCGAACCACGAGGCCCCGGAAGTCCCGGTCGCGGGCCCGAGACCCGCTCCCCGCAACGACTCGTGGTCTCGGCGTGCGGTGCGGCGGTCCGCTAGTGAAACAGTCAAGACTCCGTGTTCCCCGGGCGCCGAT
>JBKJPD010000189.1:0-3092 GCA_046595345.1 Pseudonocardia sp. | reverse complement strand
GCACCCGCGCAGGACGCTCGGAGTCACTGCGCTGATCTCAAGGCGGCGCCGCGCCCCGTGCTGCGCCAGGTCGACGGGATGGCACTTGGAACGCAGCCGGCGTGCGTTTGGACTGGGGGGTTGAGCCGTGGGTGGGCCGTGCGGGCCGTCTCTGGGCCGTGAAAAGTCGCCCGACAACGAGAGACGACGCTGACCGACGAGTGGTGTTCTCGCAGGTCAGCGCCGCTTTCAGGGCCTGGGTCAGGCAGCCTGCTTGGTCTCCCAGAAGATCTTGTCAATCTGGGCGATCAGGCCGAGCAGTGCCTCGCCGGTGGCCGGGTCGTTCGAGGCTTTCGTGCCACCCGCGCCCGCGGCCTTGGTGGCCTTGTTGAACAGCTCGTGCAGCTCCGGGTACTTCTCGAAGTGCGGCGGCTTGAAGTAGTCGGTCCACAACACCCACAGGTGGTGCTTGACCAGGTCGGAGCGCTGTTCCTTGATGTCGACCGCCCGGACGCGGAAGGTCGGGTCCTCGTTGGCCTGGTACTTCTCCTGGATCGCCTTGACCGACTCGGCCTCGATGCGGGCCTGGGCCGGGTCGTACACGCCGCAGGGGAGGTCGCAGTGTGCGGTGGCCTCGATCTGCGGGCGGAGAATACGGGACAGCATCCCCATGGGGTCCTCCCTGGTGGGTGATCTTCTCTGGCGGCCCCGACACTACTCGTGGGCCTGACGAGGAGCAGGGTGGCGAGGAGGGGTTGATGCGTTGGCGCAGAGTGGGTGTAAGAGGTCCCTCGATGTCGCCGGTACTGGGTGACGGTGACGTGGTGCTGGCGCGCTTCGGGGCGCCGCCCCGAAGCGGCGACGTCGTGCTCGTTCGGTGGCGCGCGCGGCCCGATCAGCTGTCGGTCAAACGCGCCGCTCACCGCCGGCGGACCGGCTGGTGGGTGCTGGGCGACAACCCCGACGGATCCACGGACTCCCGCACCCTGGGCCCGGCGGAGGTGGTGGCAGTGGTCCGGTGCCGCCTCTGGCCGAACCCAGGTCCCCTGCGCCCGCCACCCGCCCGCGATCCGGAGTTGTAGCCCGTGCGGGACCCCAGGATCAACGTTGCCCGGCACCACCCCGGATGAGGGTCGGGCGCGGTGAGTATTCAGATCCGGTGCGGGCGGGTGACCGGGTGCACAGGCGCGGTGTGCGGAATCGCCCTATGCTTCCCGATGTACCCGACAGCCGAACCTCGTCGGACCGCCCCGCGTCATCCTGCGGAGCGTCCCGCGAGAGGCCGTCCGGCACCGCGTTTCGGTCGTCTACCCGCGGCCTCCGGTGTACGGCGAGCGAACCGCCCCGAGCACCGCACAGAAATCAGGTCGTCGTGACCATCTCGCCCGAACGCACACTGCCCGACACCGTCCTGACGACCGGCGAGATCCTCGCCGCCCACGAGGGCGGCAAGCTGTCCACCGGCCTCACCGCCCCACTGCGGAACGCCCGCGACCTGGCCATCGCCTACACGCCGGGGGTGGCGCAGGTCAGCCTGGCCATCGCCGCCGACCCGGCACTGGCGGCGCGCTACACCTGGGCGAACCGGCTGGTGGCCGTGGTCAGCGACGGCACCGCGGTGCTGGGGCTCGGCGATATCGGCCCGCGGGCCGCACTGCCGGTGATGGAAGGCAAGTCGGCGCTTTTCAAGGCGTTCGGCGGGCTCGACTCCATCCCGCTCGTGCTCGACACCACCGACGTCGACGAGATCGTCGAGACGCTGGTGCGGCTGCGACCGAGCTTCGGCGCCGTCAACCTGGAGGACGTGTCAGCGCCGCGCTGTTTCGAGCTGGAACGCCGGCTGATCGAGGCGCTGGACTGCCCCGTCATGCATGACGACCAGCACGGCACCGCCATCGTGTTGCTCGCGGCGCTGCGCGGTGCCTGCGCGGTGCAGGGCCGGGACCTCACGAGCCTGCGCATCGTCATCTCCGGGGCCGGGGCGGCCGGCATCGCGAGCGCCAGGATACTGCTCGCGGCAGGCGTCACGGATGTCACGGTGCTCGACTCGCGGGGCGTGCTGCACCTCGGCCGCGACGGCGTCACGGGGGAGAAGGCGCTCCTCGCGGCCGTCAGCAACCCGCGCGCTGTCACGGGCGGCCCGGCCGACGCCCTCGCGGGCGCGGACGTGTTCGTCGGGTTGTCCGGCGCCCGGCTGCCGGAGGAACTGCTCGCGCTGATGGCGCCCGAGGCGGTCGTGTTCGCGCTGTCGAACCCTGACCCCGAGGTGCACCCCGACATCGCGGCCCGCTACGCCGCGATCGTCGCCACCGGGCGCAGCGACTTCCCCAACCAGATCAACAACGTGCTCGCGTTCCCCGGGGTGTTCCGCGGTGCCCTCGACGCGGGCGCCCGACGGATCACCGAGCCGATGAAGCTCGCCGCCGCGGACGCCATCTTCGCCGTCGCGCGCGACGACCTCGCGCCCGACCGGATCGTGCCGAGCCCGTTCGACCCGCGTGTCGCGCCCGCTGTTTCGGCGGCGGTCGCTGCGGCTGCCGAGAAAATCTGACCCCACTGATCTAACGCGGAGTAACCTCTACGGAGGGTCGTACGCTGCGGCTTCTCCCCTGACCGGCCCAAATAGTCACGGAGCGTGCCGGTCAGGGTGGTCATTTACGTGGGCCAGCGTAGACCGTTCGGGCATTCTAGCCAGATCATGTGGCGATCAGCGTCGTTGTGCTCTATGTAGCACGACGTCACACGCCCCAGGAGATGCCCGTGAGCGAGCTCGGAGAGCCTCTCGGCGAGGTCCCCGCCGACGAGCCGGTCACCGACCCGAACGGTGTGATGGGGGTACGTCCCGAGGCAGTGATCCGGATGGACCTCCGACGGTCGCGACAGGCCGTGTTCGGCACCCAGGTGCATCCGGAGGCGGCGCTGTTCGCGTCGCGACTGGCGCGGGCGGTGGGCGAGCTGCCGGCGCCGGGGGTCTCCGACGGCGAGCCCGGTATGGATCCAGGGGCGGAGCTGCGGGACGCGGCGTTTGGCGGCGGGGCCCTGACCGATCGGGCCCTGAGTGATGGGGCCCTGAGTGATGGAGCCCTGGGTGATCGGGTCCTGAGTGATCGGGC
>JBKJPD010000163.1:0-2511 GCA_046595345.1 Pseudonocardia sp. | reverse complement strand
GCCCTGCTCGGCGAGATAACCCTCGATACGGCGCCTGCCACCGGTCACCGAGAGCAGCCGCCCGTAGGTCTCGACGTCCCAGCGGTACCTCAGGCCGTGGTCGGCGAACGCACGGTTGAAGGCCGGCCGGTGGCCGTCGCGCTCCGTGTCGGCGAGGGTCCCGTCCACGTCGAAGATCACCGCGGAGAGCACGTCACGACTTTAGGTCCCCCCACGGCTCCACCCGCCGGGGGACGTGGCGGGCCGTCCCCGAACCTACGGTCCGGACATGACCAGCACCCTCACCACCTCACTCCACGACACCGCCGCCGGGCTGGTCGGCGGCCGGCGCGGCATCCTCGCCGCCGACGAGAGCATCGCCACGATGTCGATCCGGCTGGAGCAGGCCGGGGTCACCACATCCGAGGAGAACCGGCGCGCCTACCGCGAGATGCTGGTGAGGACCCCGGACCTGCACGAGGGCGTCAGCGGCGTCATCCTCTGCGACGAGACGCTGCGGCAGTCGCTCGCCGACGGCCGAACCTTCCCCCGGGCGCTGTACGACATGGGGATGCTGCCCGGGATCAAGGTCGACACGGGGGCGCGGCCACTGGCCGGTGCACCGGGTGAGACCGTCACCGAGGGACTCGACGGACTCGCCGCGCGGCTCTCGGAGTACGCCGAGCTGGGGGCCCGGTTCGCGAAGTGGCGCGCGGTGATCACGATCGGCAACGGAACACCGTCCCGGTGGGCGCTCCAGGCGAACGTCCACGCCCTCGCACGCTATGCCCGGGCCTGTCACAACGCCGGCATCGTGCCGATCGTCGAGCCCGAGGTGCTCATGGACGGCGCCCACTCCCAGGAGCACTGTGCCGCCGCCACCGCCACGGTGCTGACCATGCTGACCCAGGCACTCGCCGACGCCGAGGTCGACCCGGCGGGGACCGTGCTGAAGCCGAACATGGTCGTGCCGGGTGCGGCATCGGGCCAACGCTGTACCCCGACGGATGTCGCCCGGGTCACCGTGGACACGCTGCGCGCCACCGTGTCCGACGAGATCGCCGGGATCGCGTTCCTGTCCGGCGGGCAGGACCCCGACATCGCCACCGCGAACCTCGCGGCGATGCAGACGCTCGACACCCCATGGCCGCTCACGTTCTCCTTCGGCCGGGCGCTGGTCAGTCCGGCACTGCTGGCCTGGCGCGGAGACCGGGTCGCCGAAGGGCAGGCCACGCTGGCCCGCCAGGTCGACCAGAACGCCACGGTCCTCCGCGGACGCCTCAGCGCCTGAGGGGCCCGACCGAAGACCGGTTCGCTTCCGTCACCCCTCGTCGGCGGGGCGCGCCGGGGCGTCACCCTTGTTGGTGACGCCTGCTGCGTCGAACGTCGCGACGTCCTGCATCGCCTGTGCGGCGCCCTGCACCACGGGTAGTGCGAGCAGTGCGCCAGTGCCCTCGCCGAGCCGCATCCCGAGGTCGAGGAGGGGCTCCAGGCCGAGATGGTCGAGCGCTCTGCGGTGGCCGGGTTCGGCGGACCGGTGACCGGCCACGCAGTAGGCCAGGGCGGCCGGGGCGAGCGCGGACGCGACCAGCGCGGCGGCGCCCGCGTTGACCCCGTCGAGCAGCACCGGGACGCGCAGCGCGGCCGCGCCGAGCACGAAACCGGCGAGGGCAGCGTGCTCCAGGCCGCCGAACGCGGCGACCACGCCGATCGGATCAGCCGGGTCGGGCTCGTGCCGGGCCAGCGCGGCGCGCACGACCTCGGTCTTGCGGGCGAGCGTGGCGTCGTCGATCCCGGTACCGCGGCCGGTCACCTCGGCGGCGTCGGCACCGGTGAACGCGCAGATCAGGGCGGCCGCGGCAGTGGTGTTGGCGATGCCCATGTCCCCGGTGATGAGGCACCGGTTTCCGGCGGCGACGAGGTCCCGGGCGGTCTCGATCCCCACCTCGACGGCCGCGGTGGCCTGCTCGCGGCTGAGCGCGGGGCCGCGGGTCATGTCGGCGGTGCCGTCGGCGATGCGCCGCGGCAGCAGGCCCGGGACGGGGTCGAGCGGGGCTGACACATCCCCTCCGACGACCCCGACGTCGACCACACACACCTCGACCCCCATCCGGCGGGCGAACGCGTTGACCACCGCTCCCCCGGCCAGGAAGTTCGCGACCATCTGCGCGGTCACCTCCTGCGGCCACGGCGTGACGCCCTGGGCGTGGACGCCGTGGTCGGCCGCGAACACGGCCACGGCCGCGGGCTCGGGAAGCGGCGGTGGGCAGACCCCCGCGATCCCGGCGAGGGTCACCGCGACGTCCTCGACGCGGCCGAGCGAGCCGCGCGGTTTGGTCATCCGGTCCAGCCGCTCTACCGCAGCGGCGCGGGCGTCGACGTCGGGGGGCATGATCGCGGCCAACGTCTCGGCGAGCAGGTTCATCGGTTCCTCTCCGGGGAGCGCGCGGCGCCCGTAGGTGTCATGGTGCACGGCCCAGCGCAGCGGTCGGCGCCGTGCCCACCCGGCCGTCGCCAGTTCGGGCTCGGCGG
>JBKJPD010000069.1:0-4775 GCA_046595345.1 Pseudonocardia sp. | reverse complement strand
GACCCGAGCGTGAGGACGCGATACCTGCTGGTCGGGGTGGTGCAATGAGAATCGGCGTCATCACCTTCCCCGGCACCCTCGACGACGACGACGCCGCGCGCGCGGTCCGCCGGGCGGGCGCCGAGTCCGTCGCGCTCTGGCACGCCGACCACGACCTGCAGGGTGTCGACGCGGTGATCGTGCCGGGTGGCTTCTCCTACGGCGACTATCTGCGGGCCGGGGCCATCGCGAGCCTCGCCCCGATCATGACCGAGGTGGTGGCAGGGGCCGGGCGCGGGATGCCGGTGCTCGGCATCTGCAACGGCTTCCAGATCCTCTGCGAGGCCGGTCTGCTGCCGGGGGCGCTGGTGCGCAACGCCGGCCTGCACTTCGTGTGCCGGGACCAGCGGTTGCGCATCGAGTCGAGCGCCACGGCATGGACCGGCGGCTACGCGCCGGGCAGCGAGATCGTCGTCCCGGTGAAGAATGCCGAGGGTCGCTACGTCGCCGACGCGGTCACGCTGGCCGAGCTGGAGGGTGAGGGCCGGGTCGTGTTCCGGTACGTCGGGGGCAACCCCAGCGGGGCGATGTCGGACATCGCCGGCATCAGCTCGGCCGATGGCCTTGTCGTGGGCCTGATGCCGCACCCCGAGCACGCCATCGACACGTTGACCGGGCCGTCCGTGGACGGCCTGGTCCTGTTCACCTCGGTTCTCACCGCAGGCGCGGCTGCCTGATGTGAGGTCCGGGCTGTGCGGAGCTGCCGGGAGGCTCTAGTCTCGCGGTCCCGTGGTCCAGGGAACAGAAGGATGCCGCTGCTGTGAGCTCCACCTGCCGCGTGCTGTTGGTCGAGGACGACCCCGGCGACGCGTTCCTCGTCCGGGAGCAGTTGGCCGAGGTCGATCCGGACCTGGAGCTCACGGTCGCGGAGTCGGTTCCGGGTGCCATCGCGCTGCTCGCCGCCGCCGACTGTGTGCTGCTTGACCTCAACCTGCCCGGGACGCAGGGGCTGGAGGGCCTGCGGGCCGTGCTGCGTGCCGACGCCTCGGCCGCGGTGTGCGTGCTCACCGGCCTGGACGACGAGCATCTCGGCACGGCGGCGGTGGCCGCGGGGGCTCAGGACTACCTGGTCAAGGGCAAGGTCGACGGCCAGCTCCTGATCCGGGCGATCCGCTATGCGGTCGAGCGGCGGCGGGCCGAGGCGAGCCTGCTGCGGTTGCGCGAGGAGCAGTTCGCGGCCGCGGAGTCGGCACGGCTGGAGCGCGGGTTGCTGCCGTCGCCGCTGTTGGCGGGGAGCCGGGTGCGCGCCCGGTCGTTCTACCGGGCCGGGCGCACCCGCGGGGTGCTCGGCGGCGACTTCTTCGACGCGGTACTCGGTCCGGCCGGCACAGTGCATGCGATCGTCGGGGACGTGTGTGGCCACGGCCCGGACGAGGCGGCGCTGGGCGCGTTGCTACGCGTGTCGTGGCGGGCGCTCGTCCTCGCCGGTGTCGACGAGCCGCGGCTCCTGCCGAAGTTGCAGGAGGTGCTGGTGAGCGAGCGGCACGATCGCTCACTGTTCACGACGGCCTGCATGGTCGCCATCCTGGCAGGCGGTGAGGGGGTGGGGCGCATCCGGTTGGCTGGGCACCCGCCGCCGATCTCGCTTCGGCCAGGGCCGTCCGCCGTCGCGGCGCCGGTGGGCCTTCCGCTGGGCATAGCCTCCGACACCGGGTGGGAGGCTGCTCCTGTGGCGCTGCCCGGCGACTGGGCGCTGCTCGTGTACACCGACGGGTTGATCGAGGGCGACGGGCCGGTACCGGGTGATCTGCTGTGGCCGGAGGGCCTGGTGGACATATTGGACGGGGAGCGGGATCTCGATCTGGACAAGTTGCCGGCTCGCCTCGTCGAGCTTGCGGAGGGCTTCAACCACGGCCCGCTGCTGGACGATGTCGCGATCCTGCTTCTGACGGCCACCACCTCGGGTGAGCTGCCGTGACCCCTGAGCTGTCCCGGCGTTCCCCGGTGCGGACCTTGAGCCGCAACAGGTCGGGCCGGGGTGAGCGCCGATGGCCGCTGGCCCGGATGTTCACCGTGGCTGCGTCGGTATCGGCCCTGGTCGCGGTCACGGTGATCGCGCTGGGCGGGTACGCGCTGGCGCAACTCGCGGACGCCAGGACCGCGCTGATCGACGTGGCGGACCCGGCGCAGTTCACCGCGCAGCAGCTCGCGGCCGCGCTGCTCGACCAGGAGGCCGGTATTCGGGGCCTCGCCCTCACCGGACGCCCGGAGTTCGTGGAGCCCTACCGGAGCGGCCGCGACGCGGAGGCGGAGGCGACGGCGCGCCTGCGCGAGCTGCCGCAGCGCGAGCTCGCCGTGGTCGGCCCCGAGCTCGACCAGCTGCTGAGCGTCGCGAGGGTGTGGCAGGCGGTGTACGTCGAGCCGGTGCTCGCCGGCGCGCCCGACGTTCCCGGTCCGGACCGCGGCCGCGTCCTGTTCGATCAGGTCAGGGCTACGAGCCGGGTGCTCGTCGCCGAGGTCGAGCAGGTGCGCGGGGCCGCGCGGGAGCGGGTGGAAGGGGCGGTCAGGTCCATCACCGTGGTGGGTATCGCGGTCGCTGTGCTGCTGGCCGCATTCTTGGTCGCGGCTGGGATCGGTCTGCGACGTAGGGTGCTGGCGCCGGTGTCGGAGCTCGCCGCGCAGGTGCGCGACATCGTCTCCGGCGGCGTCCGGCACCCGGTGTCGGCCGCCGGACCGCGCGAGATCCTCGAACTGGGTGAGGATATCGAGGCGATGCGCGCGCACATCCTGCGTGACCTCGACGATGTCCAGGAGACCAACCGGCGGCTCGACGAGCAGGCCCGCGACCTGGAACGGTCCAACCGGGACCTCGAGCAGTTCGCCTACGTCGCGAGCCACGACCTGCAGGAACCATTGCGGAAGGTGTCGAGCTTCTGCCAGCTCCTGCAGCGCCGCTACGGCGGGCAGCTCGACGAGCGGGCCGACCAGTACATCGAGTTCGCTGTGGACGGCGCGTCCCGCATGCAGCGGCTGATCAACGACCTGCTCGCGTTCTCCCGCGTCGGGCGCACCACCGACCATTTCGTCCCGGTCCCGCTGGGCGAGATCGCCACCGCGGCGTCGACGCTGCTGGAGAGCGCCCGCGTCGACGTCGACGGCCAGATCGTGATCGGTGAGCTGCCCACCGTGCCCGGCGATCCCGGTCTACTGCGCCAACTACTGGTGAACCTCATCGGTAACGGCCTGAAGTTCCACCGCGACGGAGTGGCCCCGGTGGTCGAGCTGACCGCCCGCCGCGTCGAGGACGGCTGGGAGGTCACCGTGACCGACAACGGCATCGGCATCGAACCCCAGTACACCGACAAGGTCTTCGTGATCTTCCAGCGGCTGCACGGCCGTGACGTCTACGCCGGCACGGGCATCGGGCTCGCGCTGTCGAAGAAGATCGTGGAGTTCCACGACGGGTCGATCCGCCTCGACGTCGCGGACGGCCCGGGCACGGCCGTCCGTCTCACGCTGCCCGCCACCCCCGAGGAGATCTCCGCATGACCGACCCCCGCGCGCGCATCATCAACGTGTTGCTGGTGGAGGACGATCCCGGCGACGTGCTGATGACTCGTGAGGCGTTCGACGAGCATCTGCACAACCGCCTCGACGTGGTCACCGACGGTGCGGCGGCGCTCGCCTACCTGCGTCGCGAGCAGCCGTACGCCGACGCCGTCCGTCCCGATCTGATCCTGCTCGACCTCAACCTGCCGCGCCGCGACGGCCGCGAGGTGCTCGCCGAGATCAAGGCCGATGTGGCGCTGCGCCACATCCCGGTGATCGTGCTGACCACGTCCCAGGCCGAGGAGGACGTGCTGCGCAGCTACCAGCTCCACGCCAACGCCTACGTCACCAAGCCCGTCGACTTCGACGGGTTCATCGAGGCGATCAAGCAGATCGACCACTTCTTCGTGGGCGTGGTGCAGCTCCCGTCGGACCGGGGCGGGGGTTCCTGAGCAGGCGGCAGTAGGGCCGGCTGTGAATGGGCCGATCACCCGGTCGGGCCCCGCCGCGTCCGGGTGCTCGCGGGCCGCTGCACCTAGACTCCTGACGTCGGACCGGTGTACGAGGAGGCTGCGGGTGGTTGTGCCGCGCGGTCGGCGGATCCAGGTCGCGCTCGTGGCGTGTACGACCCTGCTGCTCCCGGCCTGCAGCCTGCTCGGTGCGCCCCCCGGCGAGCGCACCTACTACGTGAGCCCGACCGGCGACGACGCCGCCCGCGGCAACTCGCCCGACACCGCATGGCGCACCCTCGACCGGGCGAGCGCGGTCACGCTGCTCCCGGGCGACCGGCTGCTGCTCCAGGGCGGCGCCCGCTTCCCCGGGCGGCTGCTCCTCGACGAAGCCGACGCGGGTGACCCGGCCCGCCCCGTCATGGTGGGTTCCTACGGCGAGGGCCGGGCCGTGATCGAGGCGCCCGACGACGCGGCCGTGGTGGTCCTGGACACCGCCGGTGTAGAGGTGCGCGACCTGGTGCTCGTCGGCGTGGGCCGGTCCGGGTCGGCAGGCGTGCGGATCCTCAGCGATCTCGCGGAGGACCGCAGGTTCGAGCACGTCGTCGTCGAGCGGGTCGAGGCGAGCGGGTTCGGCAACGGCATCGAGGTGGGTAGCACCCGGTCCGGTACCGGATTCCGCGACCTCCGGATCGACGACGTCACGCTGCACGACAACCGCGAGGCGGGCCTAGCGGTATACGGGCCGAAGTTCGACGCGGCCGCGCCGGCCTACTCGCACGAGAACGTGTCGATCTC